>NZ_JBIAGU010000038.1:0-89322 GCF_042869935.1 Kitasatospora sp. NPDC006697 | reverse complement strand
CGACGTCAGCCGGACGCCCCAGCGGATTTTCTACCCGTCAGGGTGCCGCCGTAGGCGTTCGGATTACTAACCCGACAAAGCGGGATGTCTCACCCAAGGCTGACAGAGAGGGGTGACTGGGCGGGATAGGTGTCGCCTGGTCGCGGTATCTGTCACCTGCGTCGGTTCCACGCACGCGCTCGAGGTCACATCTTGTGCACCTCTACCAAGAAGCCACGGGCGAGGACACCGTTGAGGTGCTCCGCATGGGCGCCAAGCCACTGCTGAGTAGGACCACTGGGGGAGATTATGCCGAGCAGCACATAGTCCTCGGAGTCGGCGGTGTCCTGGCCACAGATGCAGCACAGCAAGCGTTCGAACATGGTCTCGGCGGGACTCGCGTTGTTGGGCACGGGCGGCAGGTTAACGAGCGTAGCCGTTCGGCGTGGGCATTTTTCGCTCCTCGCTGGAGTGACAACCACGATGAACAAGCGAGACGGTGTTCGGCGACGTAGGTCGGACAAGTCGTCGCGGATCTCGTCCGCGTCCCAGCGGCTGCGCGAGCAGGTGCTGCAGGCCGTCCGCCCGGGAGCCCCATGCGCTTGGTGAGGCGACCGGTTCGAGGACTACGGCGCCGAATGGTGGCTCGGCGTACGGCTGCCGCTCGGCGCGAAGCCCCCGGCCGCGCACGCGGATCCGGTGTGGCCGGCCGGCGAACAGGATCGACCGGTCCGGCCCCGGTCACCCGGGGCCGGACCGGTGCGCTCCGTCGGCCGGGTCAGACGGTGGGGACGCCGTCGCGGTAGAGCTTCATGTTGAAGGTGCCGAAGCCGTTCTGCACCGGGTCCCCGCTGTCGTTGACGCAGCACAGGATGCCTCCGCCCCCGGGGCCGTTGAGGCAGACGGTCATCAGGTCGGTGAGGACCACTCCCGGCCTGTCGGGCACCTCGTAGGCGCGGTCGGTGTAGATGTCGGCCTGGAGGTCGAAGAAGCAGTAACTGCCCAGTCCCCAGGCCTGGTGGTCGGTGACCGGGTCGGCGACCTTGTAGGCGGCGTAGCCCCTGGTGCCGCCGTGCACCCAGGCGGACTGCGTCGGGACGTCGTAGGGGTGCTCGTTCTGGAAGAAGTACGTGCGGCCGTGGTTGCCCTGCCAGAGCACCTCGTACTTCTGGTAGTGCTCGACGGCCAGGCCGTAGGCGGTCACGCCGTCGCCGTTCACCAGGAAGCCGGTGTCGGCGGCGTTGACCGCCCAGCCCACCGAGCCGTCGTTGCCGTGGTCGGCGCGCCAGAGCCAGAGGTTGTCGCAGATGACGTCGTTGCTGTCGATCTGCACGCTGACGGTGGCGCTGCCCGGCACCGCCCCGCCGATCCGGGCGTACACGTCGAACAGCGCGGCGGGGTCGGCGAAGTGGCGCTTCCGGCTGCGCCCGTCGCCGACCCGCAGCAGCACGGGGGAGCCGGCCGAGGCCGCCTCCAGCAGCACACCGGCGATCGTGACGCCGCCGACGTCGGCCACCTCGATCAGCGAATTCCCTTGCGTGGCTTGGAGGGTGGCCAGCCCGAGGCCGAGCATCACGGTTCCCGGGCGCCGGACCCGGAGCGGCGCGGCGAGCGGGTACACGCCGGGGGTGAGGAGTAGGTGCTGGCCGCGGTCCAGCGCGCGGTTGATCGTCTCGGCACTCTCGCCGGGCCGGGCGATGTGGAAGCGCGAGAGCGGCACGGCCGCTCCCTCCGTGGGGCCGGAAGTCCAGGTCGGTCCGGCGGAGTCTGCGCGCAGGGCCGGCACGAGGACCCGCGCGGAGCCGTCGCGGCCCACGGTCAGGAACGGCTTCTCACGCACCGTCGGGGTCCGGTCGACCACGGTCCAGGCGGGGTTGGGGAAGTGCTGGGCCGGAGCGCCCTGGGTGCCGACGAAGACCATGTTCCAGTTCGAGCCGGTCCAGCTGCCGAAGCGGTCGTTGCGGGAGAGCCACTGCTGCTGCGATCCCGAGTCGACCTGGCCGTCCACCACGCTGTCGGCCAGGAAGCCGCCGCTGGACCAGCGGTTGCCGGGCGGGCTGGGCCACAGCGTCAGGTCACCCTTGACGTGCGTCCGGCGCATGGGACCGGCCTGGGCGACGGCCCAGCGCTCCAGGCCGTCCGGCGGCACGATGCACAGGTTCTCGGCCGCGCGCCAGAAGTTCTGCGTGCCGTTGCCGCCCAACCACTGGGCATCCACGGTGACATGACCGTTGATCACGACGTCGTCGGGCGACTGGCCGAGTCCCAGGACGTGCGTGTAGAAGCCGACGTTGATTTCGACGTTGTAGGTGCCGGGCAGGAACGCCAGGGCGTAGCGCTCGCCGCCGAACTGGTTGGACTGCTGCGTGCGGAAGACGTCGTCCAGCCGGGCCTGGATCGCGGCATCACCCATGGAGGGGTCGAAGACCAGGACGCCGGGACCGAGATCGGGCAGCGCCGCTGCGCGGGCCGAGTCGGCGACGGCCGTTCCGGTCGACAGGGCGGACACGGCGCCTGCCAGGGGCAGTGCGGCGGCGAGAGCGGCCGAACCGCGGAGGATTGTACGGCGGTTGGGGGCGACGGACATTTCTCTCCCAGGAGTGGCTGGTGAGTTGGCGCCTTGAGGGGCGTGGAGCAGAGAGCGCTCTCACGAGGGGAGAGTGAAGCACCGGCGAGAGGAGTGCGTCAATGGATTGGACGCGATCACGGACAGGTCCGCCCGCCTTCGTTCAAGACGTGAAGGCAGGTGCTCGCAGTCCGGGCGACCGTCGACCGACGGGCACCAACCGGGGCAGGCCCTGGTCGGCGTCCCGCGGCGCCCGGCCCGCAGCGTCGTGCCGGGCGCCGCGGGACGCGGTTCCGCAGCCCCGCCTGCCGCCGGGCAGCAGGTGGCCGGCAGCCGGCGGCCGGCCACCTGCCGGAACACGAAGAACGGTCCTCGTGGTGGGGCGGCGACGACGGCCGTCCCGGGCTCCTCGAGTCCGAGGCTCGTCATGCGGTGAACGTGCTGGAGCCCGGGCCGTGTTGTTCCCGAACGCCAGTGCCGGGGGCCGCCGTTGGCGGTCCCGGACATCGCCGGCGCTCACCCGCCCCGCCCATACTTGACGCGACTCGGGCCGGGCCCCGGCCCGAACGCGGCCGGACGAACGCGGCCGGACGAACGAGGGGAGCGCACCATGCCCACACGCTGGATGGGAGCACGTCTGCTGAACGGCTCCGTCGCGCTGGCCACCCTGGCCGGCGGCCTGCTGGCGACCGCAACCGCCCAGGCCGACACGGGCGGCCCGCGCAGCGTGGTGCTGGTCGGCAACAGCCAGTCCGGCACCGTCTCCTTCCTGGACGCCCAGACCTTCGCCGTGCTCGGCACCTTCGACGTGATCCCGGACCTGCAGCAGCGGCTCAGCGAGATGGACTTGATCCAGCAGGCCGGTTACGCGGCCGTCAAGCAGCAGGAGGGCGGCGACCGGTTCGTGGACGACGTCGCACTGTCGCCCGACGGCCACACCCTGTACGTGTCGCGCGGCAACCTGGACGACACCGCCGCCTTCGACCTGACGACAGGTCAGGAGCTATGGCACACCCGGCTGGCCGGCTTCCACGCCGACCACGCCGCGCTGTCGCCGGACGGGACCCGGTGGGTGGTGTCCGCCACCACCGCCGACCAGGCTCAGGTGTTCGACACGGCCACCGGTGCGCTGGTCGGCAGCTTCCCGACCGGCAGCTATCCGCACCAGAACGACTTCACGCCGGACGGCAGGTACATCTACAACTCCAGCATCGGCGTGGTCATGTTTCCGCAGGCCCTGGAGTGGATGAAGGGCAGCTTCCGGCTGACCAAAGTGGACGCCAGGACGCTGAACGTGGTGCAGACCTGGACGTTCCCGCACGGGATCCGGCCCAACGTGATCGCCGCGGACGGCACCACCTTCTATGCCCAGGAGTCCTACTTCAACGGCTTCGTCAAGTACGACCTGGACAGCTCCAAGCTGCTCGACAGCGTGGCGATGCCGTTCAGCGTGGCCGGCCATGCCCTGAGTCCCGACAACTACCCGAAGAACTCGGCGCACCACGGCCTGGCGCTCTCCGGCGACCAGAGCCGGCTGTGCGACGTCGGCACCATCGACGACTACACCGCGCTGGTCGACACCGCCAGCCTCAGCACGGTCGGCCGGGTGGACTACCCGGTCGGCAGCCTGCCGTACTGGGCCGTGAGCGCGGGGCCGGCCGACAGGTACTGCTTCGTCTCGCTCAGCCAGGCCGACCAGGTCTCCGTGGTGGACTACGCGAGTGGGAGGGAGCTGGCCCGGGTATCGGTGGGAGTGTTCCCGCAGCGCGAGCGGGCCGCGCAGCTGGCCGGGGCCGCATTGGCCGCGCTGTCCCGGTAGGGCGGCAGGGGCGGGGGTGACACCGGAGGGGTGACGAGGCGATTGGGCAACGAGGCCGGACGGTCGGCGCTGCGCCGGGTGGTCGAGGGGATGCGGGCCGACCCGGAGGTGCTGGCGCAGGTCGTCGCCGCCGCCCGGACCGCCTCGGGCCCGGTGGCCGCGCTGCCCACGCGCGAGGTCCGGCGCCACATCGCCGCCCTGCTCGGCGTGGTGTCCGCCGCCTTCGTCGCCGACGGCACCGGACTCTCCCGGGAGCATGCCGAGTCGGCCGCCCGGCTGGCCATCGACCGGGCGGTGCAGGGAGTTTCGCTGGAGGCGCTGCTCGACGGCTTCCTGGCCGGGCGGACCGCCACGCTGCGAATCATTGCGGCCCGTCTGACCGGAGCTGACGTACCGTCGACGGCGCTCTTCGAGGCGCTCATCGAACTCGACGCCTATGCCGGCGAGTTGCAGAACCAGCTGGTCGCCGCCTACCAGGCGGCGGCGGCGAGCCTGGACGGCAGCCGGTCCGCGCGGCTGTTGGCCCTGCGCGCGGTGCTGGTGCACGGCGCGGTCGAGCAGTTGGCGGCGGCCGGGCTCGCCGCGGACGGCGTGTACCACTGCGCGGTCGCCGACTCGGGCGATCCGGTCCAGGCGCGCCGGGCCGCCGCCGAACTGACCCCGCGCGGCGGTGTGTCGGGGCTGGTGGAGGGCCACCTCTGCGTGGTGGCACCGCGCGGCAGGTTGGCGGGCGCCCTGGCCGCTGACGCGCTGCTGGTGACCGCTCCCGCGGTGCCGGCCGGCCTGCTGCCCGTCGCCTACCGGCTCTGCCGGTCCGCGCTGGAGGCCGGGCGGCGGCGCGGGCGGACCGGCAGAGCCGGGCTCACCGAGCTGGCCGTCGCCGTCGCCGCGGACGCCGTGCCCGGAATGGGCGAGTTGCTGGGCATCGAGCTGCTGGCCGAGCTGGACCCGGGGAACGTCGCACACCGCCTGCTCGCCGAGACCGCTGCGGCCCACCTCGACCACGGCGGCCGGCTCGCCGCCACCGCGCGCGCCCTCCACGTGCACTCGAACACCGTCAAACACCGCCTGCGGCGCTTCGCCGAGGCCACCGGCTGCGACACGGCCGCCTCCGCAGCGGGCCCCGGCCGGTTCGCGGACACCGTGCGCTGGCGCTGGGCGCTGGAGCACTGGCTCAGCTGACGCCCCACCGCCGGACGACCCTGGGTGACTGGTTCGAGCTGCACCGCAGCGGCTGACGCCTCGAAGTTGCCGCGCACCGCGTCGAGCATCCGGCGGTGGCAGAAGCCCTCAGGGGCGACCCCCTTGCCCGCTCAGCCACGCCGCCACCGGAAGCAGCGGCACCAGCGGCACCAGCGGCGACAAGGTCCAGGTTTGGCATCTGCATCAGGCCGAATCGGCGGATCCGCTCGATCCTGGCGGCCTGCTCCCGGGGCACGGACCGCTCATTCTCGACTCGTTGGTGGGGGTGGGTCACTGCGGCACTCCTTGGAAGACGGGGTGGGACGCTGCGGTATCCAGGGCATGACCGACCAGGACTGGCAGGATGCGTGCGGCCGAATTCCAGCGGCAGGCATCCCACAACTGCACCGGGACGCCGGCGTCCACGCCGAGTGCCTCCGTCCCCTCGCTCGGGCTGCAGCGGTCCGCGCGGTCCAACTCGTCGACGGCGACGACGAACGGCGCACCGCGGTGCTCGAAGAAGTCGATCGCTGGGAAGCTGTCTTCCAGACGCCGGGTGCCGGCGACGATCACCGCGCCCAGCGCTCCGTGGGAGATGTCGTCCCACAGGGAGCTGAACCGCGGCTGCCCGGCCGCACATCGAAACGAGAACCACCCCGGACAACGAAGCGGGAAATACCAGGTCTTCCTGCGAGGCCCTTCCCCGTCGGCGATGCAAGCCCAGAGGATTGCATCGCCGCTGTCGTCGAGCCCACCGTCCAGCTCTCTCTGTACGAGGCCGGCGACGTCGGCGTCCAGGCGGATCAGCTATCTCCTCGGGCACGCCCGCCAGCGCAGATCGACGCTGTCGGCGGTCAATGCCGGTGGCGGACGACCACAGCCAGAGCGGGAGCGGGTCACCGCCGCCAGGCAGCCGGTCGACCTCCAAGCGCATCAATGTCAGCTCAATGATGGGGAGTTCGCCGTCGTGGTCGATCCACGCGGAGCGGGTGGTGAGCCGGGGGTGGATACGATCCCAGGCCATCGCCCGGGCTGTGCCCCACAGCGCTCGGTGACCTGAACGGTCGCCACGTCCGGCTCGCCCCAGGTGTCGGGCCTGGCGACGGAACCCTTTGCCATGCTTGGGATATCCGCCGCCCTGGGGGTGGGTCAGGTCCCACTCCTTCCGGGAGGGGGCGGGACGGCGCATCACCCGCTCCGACCGCAGCCGCCCAAGTACCTCTGCTGGCAAGCAGCCGAGCGGTTGGGCCATGCGCGGAGCGCCGTGGCCGGCATCGGAGACGACCAGGACGTCCGGATCACCCTCGCGCCACCGGCCTCCAGAGACCAGATCCTTGACCACCCGGCGGACCTGGCGGGCAGTACCTACGCAGCAGGGTCTTCGCCCCGCTCGAGCGGGGGTCAGCCTGCGGCCACCAGCCCGCGGTCCCTCCCGCCGATGCGGCGGGAGGGACCGCGGGCTGGTGGCACGGCCCGGTCGGGCGTCAGCTGCCGAACACCTGGAACTCCCAGAGCGAGTAGCCCCACTGGGTGGCGCGCGCGGTGCCGTACAGCCGGACGTAGCGTCCGCTGCCGGTGACGCTCAGCGCCTGGGTACCGCCGGTGCCGGCGGTGGTGGAGTAAATCGTGGTCCAGTTGGTGCCGTCGTTGGAGGTCTGGAGCTGGAAGGCCTTTCCGTAGGCGGTCTCCCAGGCGAGGGTCACGCCGCAGATCGACCGGGCCGAGCCCAGGTCCACCTGCAGCCACTGCGGATCGGCGAAGGCGCTGGACCAGCGGGTTCCGCCGTTGCCGTCCACGGCGTTCGCCGCCGAGAAGGAGGTGTTCTCCTGTGAGGAGGCCGTCGCCGTCCGGTTAAGCGCCAGGTTGGTGGTGCCGCAGCCGCCCCCGCCGCTGCCGGTCGGCAGCGTCCACTGCTGGGCCGCCGAGTCGGTGCAGCTCTCGATGTCCAGCCTGGCGCCGGTGTTGCCGCCCGGAACGCCCAGGCAGAGGCCGGAGTTGGGGTTGACCAGTTCGCCGTTGGCCTGGTGGGTCCAGTTCTGGGCGGGGGTGCCGTTACACGGGTACCAGTCGAGGTTGGTCCCGCTGGTGGTGCCCGCGCTGACCACGTCGAGGCAGCCGCCCTGAGCGCGCACCGTGCCGTCGGAGTACGGCGACCACTGCTGGCCCGCGCTGCCGTCGCAGGCGGCCACGCCGATCGGGTTGCCCGCCGTGTTCAGCGAGTTCTGGTTGTTCAGGCAGAGCCCGCTGGTGCCGGTGAGCGCGCCCGTCGCCGTGGCGGTGCCGGTGGGGGTGGAGTTGCCGCCCTGCTCGTAGACCGCGACGTAGGCCACGCTCATCGAGGCGCCGGAGGTGGTCGCCGCGGTCGGCGTGGTCGTCCCGGCGACGCCGTCGGGGTAGTTACCGCCCATCGCGAGGTCGAAGATGATGAAGAAGCCGTGGTCGATCGCCTGCTGCCAGGCGGCGGTTCCGACGGACGCCTCGGTGATGGTGCTCTCGACCGTGCCGTCCATCAGGTACTGGAGCGACTCCGCGCCGGTGTTGGTGCGGTCCACGATCACCGAGTAGGTGTGGTACCCGGTCTGGCAGCCGGAGCTGGTGTCCGGACAGGCGATCAGGCCGTGGCCGCTGCTTCCCGCCGAGTCGTGCAGGGTCTGCGAGGCCTGGTTCAGCCCGTTGACGTCCTCCATCATGTCGAGCTCACCGGACTGCGGCCAGCCGCCGCCGGCCCGCATCGGCGACCCCAGCGCCCAGAACGCAGGCCAGTAGCCGAGCCCGCTCGCCGGGTTGGGCTGCATGATCGAGGCGGTCATCTCCAACTTCCCGCCAGCCGGGGCCTGGAAGTCGTCCCGGGTGCTCTCGATCCGGCCCGAGGTCCAACTGCCGCCGCTGCTGGTCGCCTTCAGCACCAGGTGCCCGTTGCCGTCGAGGTACACGTTGTTGGTGGAGTTGGTGGTCTGCTCCCGCTCCCCCGTCCCGTAACCGGTGCCGATGTCATAGAACCAGTTCGCCGCCGCGGGCGCCGTCCCGGCCGCCCCGGAGAAGTCGTCACTGAACACGGTGGTCCACCCCGCGGGCGGCGGCGGCGCGGTCCCGGCCTGCGCGGCCGGCGCACCCACCAGGGTGGCGGCCGCGGCGGCGGACAGCAGCGCGAGCGACGCAAGCGCTCTCGACGATCGGATGCGTTGGAACATGCGGTGATCCTTTCGGGCAGCTCGGGGCCGGAAGGGGCACGAGGAGGTGGGCACGCCGGAGGAGAGCCAAGGGTGGGAGCCTGACAGAGAGCGCTCTCCCGAACGAGTCGCAACATTCTGGCGGTGCTTCCCGCAGGCATGTCAAGCGTTCTGACAAGGCTAGTTGGGCGCACCCATGGCGACTGCCGAGGCAGGAAGGCGCCACGCGAAGCGCCGAGGAGTCGCCGCATGTGCGAGGCCTTGAGAGAGCGCTCTTCCGCTCGTGCCTGCCCGAAGAAACCCTGACGCACAGGAGAGCAGCCCGCCCGCCGCCCCGAGGATGGCCGCAACGTTTCGTTTACGGGGCTCTTGGACGGACGGATTCCGTTACCGGTAACTATCCTGCTGCGTCACGACGGTATGAACCCGAAGCCCCGCCACAGCGCCCCGGCCCGGGCGTGTGCCCGCCGCGTCGGCGGGGCGCACGCCCGAGCGCCCGGGCACCGGTCCCGTGCACCATCGACGAGCTCGGCTTCACCCCGAGCAAGGCCGCGCAGACCCTCGCCGGCGGAGCGGTCCGCTCCGTCACGGTGCTCACCGTCGGCACCGCGCTCTACGGCTGCGCGGCGACCCTGCGCGGCACCGAGGAAGCCGCGCGTGCCGCCGGGTTCAGTGTCGGCATCAGCGTGCTGGAGCCGGACGCCGCGCGTACCCCGCAGGATGTCGCGGCCATCGTCATCGCCCACGAAGCGGCCGGCGTCCGGGCCCTGGAAGCCATGGCCGCCGACGTCACGGTCATGGGCGTAGTCGAACGCCCCGACGGCGGTGCGGGCATCCCCGCGGGAAGCCCGACCCGGGTGTGGATCGACGACCACACCGCCGCCGCCCACGCCACCCGCTACCTGCTCGGCCTCGGCCTCGGCCACCAGTCCGCGCACTACCGGGCCCGGGCTGCTGCCAGCGTGTCGCACAGATGACCCCTCGCGTCCACGCGGGCCATCGGAGCCCGAAGGCCCGTCAGCAGCACGCCTTGGGCGACCGGGCCGGTGAGCATCGCCGCGATGCGCCTGGCGGCAGCGACCGGGAACCGCTGGGCCAGGCGCCGCGCCAACTCGCCGAACAGCACCGGGGCCCGGGCCTGATCCGGTCAGCACGCGTTTACGTCGTCCTCGCTGAGCACCTCGTTCGTTTTCTTGCTTCGGCTGATGATGCGAACTTCGCCGCTATCGACGTACCCAGTGCCCTGGCCATAGGAGACCTTGAAGAAGATGACGTCAAAGGTTTGAGGCGAGGGGGCACTGCCAGTAATCGGGTCTTCTCCGTATGTCCGGGTAGCTTTCCGGGTGACCCGGCATTCGATGGTTACCTTACTTCCACCAGTGAGATCCCACTTCTCTTGAGGGATGTTCTCGTGAGTGCCCTCACCGTCGATGGTGATGAACTGATCGAACGGCGCGGCGTATACCGATTGCTCTCCGTCGGAGACCGCATCGATACCGTTCGAATCGTCCGGTGAGCAGGCGGCGCACAGTATCGCCATGAGAGGAATCGCGCCGACCGCGAACTTGAGACCGTACTCCATTGCTTCCCCCTTGATAGACTGATCTTCCGTCAGGAGAGGCGGCAGTTGACTTCCTTGGTAATCACCGCTGGAGTTCACCTGACTGCCCGGGGTGATGCCAGATCCCCGGAATCTCGGCTCCTGGCCACGAGCATCCGCAGCCTGCCGTTTGGCGCGTGGACTGCCCTCGCCCGGCTGGCGGGGTACCCTCACGATTCCGGCGGCGGCAGCCAAGCACCAGGTCATGGGACCGGCCATGTGTGGCCGGTCCCATGACCTGCCAATCCATTCGGTGCAGCTGAGCCCGGCGGGGCTGCGGGCCGTTGATCTCCCGGTGCGCTACCGCCGCCATCAGCGAGACCACTTGCCGCGCTGACAGTAAATTCGAACAGGTCCCGTTCGCCTCGCCTGGTATCTGTGCGGCGTCACCGCCAACCCCTACCGCTGGGAGGAGATCCCCCACCTATAGCCTGTCTGACAAATGATCTCTGCGAAACTGTGAAGCAGTGATCATTGGCGGGTCATGGGAATCGAGCTTGAACTGCACTCCAGGAGGGCAGCCAAGGAGAAGTCGTCGACGAGGCGGTGATCGGCGCGCTGGCGGGATTCCTCTTCGGCGGAGTCAAGACCGCGCTGTTCGGATCTCCGACGAAGCTACGGCGCCGGGCGCGGCGGTGAGCCGCGACCGGAGAAACCGGTCGCCCGAACCCGTCGCCCGCCCCGGACCGGCGCGACTAGAACAGCCGTCGCCCATCATGAGGCGGCCCCCACCAGTAGGTGGCAGGCTCGCGCGGCCGCCGTAATGCGGCACCAAGGGATGCCGCCCCTTTCAGTCACCAGCACCGCCAAGGGCGGTATGGCCCCGCCAGGATATCCCTCCTTCGCGGCGCTGCCGGTGCTCGCGCAGGAGGCGGCCGAGCCGGGTGTCGGTGATGCCCAGGGCCTCGGCCGCGCGGGTCTTGCCGTCCCGCTCGGTGCCGGCGAGTTCGGCGACGAGGAGGACGTTGGCGCGCTGCCACAGCATCCTCGTGGCTGACCGGCTTCCGCGCCTGCTTGATGCCGCCTGAGCCCGCACCCTGGCTCCGGGGAGCGGGCTCGGGCTTCGCTGCCCCGCCGTCGGTGAAGCCGCAGGCCCTCCCGCCACCGCCCCCCATGGTGTGCCAACTATCCATGCCGGTAGTTCGGGAAACCGAGACAGCGCGCCTGGGAAAATGATCGCGCGCCAGTCTCAGGTAGCCGGCGCGGTGGCCGTCGCGGCCGCCTCCGCCACCTCCGCCGTCGCCTCCTCCGGCTTCTTGCGACCGGGCGTGTGGTTGAACAGCAGGTTCAGCAGGAACGCGGCCACGGTCGCGCTTGTGATCGCACTGCCGCCGATGATCTGCACCCAGGTCGGGAAGGCGTGGTAGAAGGACGGCGCCACGACCGGGAGCATGCCCACGCCGAGCGCGACAGCGACGATGAGCAGGTTGCTGGTGCCCTCGAACTCCACCTTGCGCAGGGTGCTGATGCCGACCGAGGTGACGGTGGCGAACATGACCAGCCCGGCGGCGCCGATGACCGGCCCCGGCAGGGAGGCGACGATCTCGCCGAGCTTGGGGATGAGGGCGAGGACGACGAGGATGCCGCCGGCGACCGCGGCGACATAGCGGCTGCGGACCTTGGTCATGCCGACCAGGCCGACGTTCTGGGCGAACACGGTGTCCAGGAAGCCGTTCATGACGCCGGCGAAGATGCCCGAGACACCGTCCGCGGCCAGACCGCGCGCCAAGTCCCTGCGGGAGAGCGGGCGCCCGGTCATCTCGCCGACGGCGAGCATGTCGGCGGTCGACTCCGTGAACGTCACCAGCATGACCACGCACATCGAGATCACGGCCGCGACCGGGAAATGCGGGGCACCGAAGTGGAAGGGCGAGGCGAGCCCGAACCAGTCCGCGCCGTCCACGGAAGAGAAGTCCGTGAGCCCCATCGGGACGGCGACGAGCGTGCCGACGATCAGGCCCAGCAGGACGCCGAGTTGAGAGAGGAACCCGCTCGTGAAGCGGTTGACCAGGACGATGAGCAGCACGATGCCGCCTGCGAGGGCGAGGTGGCTGGGAGCGGCGTAGTCCTTGGCGGTGGAGTCGTTGCCCGCGATCAGCCCGGCCGCCACCCCGATCAGCGACAGCCCGATGACGGTGATGACCGACCCGCTGACCAACGGCGGGAAGAACCGCACCGCGCGAGCGAAGGGCACAGCCACCAGCAGTCCGAAGACACCGGCGGCGATCATCGAGCCGTACACCGCCTGCATGCCGTACTCGCCCGCGATCAGGATCATCGGGGTCACGGCGGTGAAGGTGGCACCAGCCACCACCGGCAGCCGAACGCCCAGCACCCTCCCGATGCCCAGGGATTGGAGCAGCGTGATCAGGCCGGCGACCAGCAGGTCGGCGTTGATGAGCAGGCCGATGGTGGAGATGTCGAGCTTGGCCGCCGCACCGAAGACCAGCGGGACGGTGACACAGCCGGTGTACATGACCAGCACGTGCTGGAGACCGAGCAGTCCGAGCCGGGCGGGCGGCAGGACCTCGTCGACCGGGTGCCGGGCGGGCGACGCGACGGCGGATGGGGACGCGGGTGCGTCAGGGGCCTGGGACACAGGGGGCCTCCGGAGGCGAAGCGACGCTTGGAAGGAAGAGAGCAGCGGCGCGCGGGCATGGGGCGAGCGCGGCGGCAGGGCGTGGGGCCCGTCGGCCAGAGCAATCAACCGGAACAGCGGTCAAACTTTTTGTTGATTCTGTTTCACCCCCGTTTCCGTGAACGAACAGCGGTGTTGATTCTGCTGAGGCGGGCGATTCGCGATCGCTCACAGCGGCCGGACACCGACTGTTAACGACCGCGGAACGGCGGCGATACGGCGATGCGTCACCGTCACTGCCTAGAACGCAGGAACCGGACACTTGAGGAGGTGGCGTCATGACTCCCGTACGAGGACGTCTCGCCGATCTCCGTTGCCGTGTCCACCAGTCGGCGTGGACGCGTGGACGTGTTGCCCACGGTGTGCCAAGGGCCCGCGAGGCCGCCCGCGCCTGAAACGGCGTGGCCAGGCGGCCCGGCTCTCTCCACATCCGGCCCGTTTCCCTGCGAAGGACCCTTTCCCATGAACACGGTCGCACCCCCGCCTGCCCAGAAGTCTGCCCGGGCCGAGGCCTCCGTCACCCTGCCTCGCGAGTGCACCTTCGACCCTGACGACTGGGCGATCCTGGCCCAGCACTGGTACCCGGTAGCGCTCTCCAGCGAGATCGGCGACGAACCGCTCTCCCTGCGCCTCCTCGACGAAACCCTCGTGGCCTACCGCGCGCAGGGCCGCATCGTCGTCGCCAACGACATCTGCCCGCACCGCGGTGTCCCGCTCAGCAGGGGTCACGGCGCCGGAGACGGCACCGGCATCCGCTGCGCCTACCACGGCCTGCGCTTCGGCGAGGGCGGTCGCTGCACGGACGTACCCGCGCACCCCGCCTCGAAGATCCCGGGCCGCCTCAACCTGCGTAGTTACCCGACGGTCGAGCGGTACGGCCTGGTGTGGACGTGCCTGCGCCCGGAGCCCGACGCGGCGCCCGTGATCCCGGCCATGGCGCACTGGGACGACGAGGGCTTCCAGCAGATCAACTGCCCCTGGATCGACATCGCCGCGTTCGCCGGCCGCCAGGTCGAGGGCTTCCTCGACGTCGCCCACTTCGGCTTCGTCCATCTCGACTCCTTCGGCGACCCCGACAACCTCGAAGTCCCCGACTACACCCCGGTCCGCCACCAGTACGGCCACTCCGTCGACTACTGGAGCACCGTCAGCAACTACCCGCACGGCACCAAGCAGGCCCCGCCCGGCTTCCAGTGGCTGCGCCACTTCGACGTGCATCTCCCCTTCACGGCCACACTCGTCGTGCACTTCCCCGACGGCGCACTGCTCAACATCATGAACGCCGCCTCCCCCGTCTCCGCCCGCCAGACCCGGATGTTCGCACCCATCGCCCGCAACTTCGACACCGACCAGCCCGTCCAGGCCGTATACGACTTCAACCGCACGGTCTTCGAGGAGGACCGCGCTGTCGTCGAGGTCCAGAAGCCCGAGAACCTCCCCCTCGACCCCAGACTCGAAGTCCACATCCCCGCCGACCGCAGCTCCATCGCCTACCGCCGCGGCCTGCGGGATCTGGGCCTGAGCCACTTCTTCACGGCATAGGGCGGCCCGTCTTCATGAGCGCCTACGACACCGTCGTCCAAGCGATCGCCCTCGCCTCGGCGACCGGCTCCAGCCGCCTCTACGAACTCCGCGCCGCCGACCCGACCGCCCCGCTGCCCGCCTTCGAGGCGGGTGCACACATCGACGTCCACCTGGGACCGTGCCTGATCCGCCAGTACTCGCTGCTCAACTCCCCCGACAGGCAGGGACGTTAGCTGATCTGCGTCCGCCGGGACGACACCGGCCGCCGCGGCTCCACCGCCATGCAGCGCGACATCACGGTCGGCCAGCGCCTGCGGCGACTTCGCCGGCCGCAGGCGACCAGATCGAGAGGCTGGAGGCGTCCGCCCGGGGACCTGCTCGATCTTCTGCTGGGTCGAGCCGCTGCGCGGATGGCGGCGCGTGGACGCCCAGGCCCGCGGGACCAGGGTCGACTGGGCACACCGGGTCGACGACCTCGCCGCCCTCAACACCGAACTCGCCGCCTGGCAGCAACACACCAACGACAACTAGCGCCAAGTCGACTGGCACTTCACCACCGACGACGCACGCGTGAAACTACGCCGCCTCTACCCGACCACACAGCAAAACTAAGCCGCGAGAGTCTACTAGTTGTCTTTGAGGATCTCCAGGCCGGGCGCGACCAGCAGAGGTGTGAACTCCACGACACTGTGCGTGGCGACCCCGTTGAGGACATACGGGTCGGTGACGAGGAGACGGTCGAGTTCTTCGGCGGGCATCCCCGAGGCAAGGTAGACGCCACCGACCAGGGGCACCTGGCGCCCGACCGCGAGAAGCAGCCGTTGCGATATGAGCTGGTTCAGCCAGGCACCGTGGGCCGGCCTCCAGCGATCGACTTCATCCAGCGGTACCGTATAGGTCACTGTGACAACGAACATGCTTCCGAACGTATACGGTCCGGCCGCGGCGGCGGGTCACAGTGATCATTCCGTCAGATCTACAACAACGGGATGGCTGCACCGGTTCCGAACCGCGCCAGCACCTGGAAAATTACGTGAACCCTGGAGAATTGCGGGCTCTGTCAAGATCTTGTGATCAGACCCGTGTCCGCCCAGCAACCTGACATGCCTCGCGCCGCTGGAGCGGTCGGCGGCGCTCCGCGCTCCTGCTGGCGTTCGCCCACCGTCTCCCCCAACCGTCGTCGCCCGCGCCGCGGCGGGAGCGTGCGGACGCGGAGCGCGGCGGTAGCGTGGAGGCCATGAACGACCAGCACCGGTGGCGCGTCGCGGTGGACCCCGGCCTGACGGTCCAGCCGACCTGCGACCACCTCAACGACCTGCGGGAGGTTCCCGCGAACCGCGAGCCGGGCTGCGAGGACTGCCTGCGGACCGGCGGTACCTGGGTACACCTGCGCGCCTGCCTGAGCTGCGGGCACGTCGGCTGCTGCGACAGCTCACCCGGCCAGCACGCCCACCAGCATGCCCACGCCGCGCACGGCCACCCCATCGCCCGCTCACTGGAGCCCGGCGAGGACTGGGCCTGGTGCTACACCGACGAACTCTTCCTGCGACCCGCCTGACCGGAACCCCACCCGGCGCCAGCCCGAGCGCTCTACCGTGGACCGCATGGACGGTGGCCAGCATTCTCCCCGCACGCCGCAGACCGCCCCAGCCCGTTCGCCCGGCACACCCTCCTGGCTGCGCGCGCGGCTCGGCGCCGCGCTCTTCGCCAAGGTAGCCGGACCGGACGGGCGGGCGGTCCGCGAGCGGATCCACCACACGCCCGGGACACGGTGGTTCCCACCCGGTCGGCCGATCCGCACGGTCCACGGCGACGCCTCGATGTTCGTCGGCGGCCTCGCGGCGCTGCTCCTGCAGTCACTGCACCCTTCGGCCATGGCAGCCGTCGCCGACCACTCGGGCTACCACAGCGACCCCTGGGGCCGGCTCCAGCGCACCAGCACTTTCCTGGCCGTCACCACCTTCGGCCCCGCAACCGACGCCCAAGCGGCCGTGGACCGCGTCCGTGCCGTCCATGCCAGGATCCGCGGAACCCGGGCGGACGGTCACCCCTACCGGGCCGACGACCCCCACCTGCTCGGCTGGGTCCACGCCGCCGAGACGGACAGCTTCCTGCGCGCACATCAGGCGTACGGCGCCACCCCGCTGGACCCGCCCGCGTGCGACGCCTACGTGGCCGACATGGCCCAGGTCGCCACGGCCCTCGGCGTCCCCGACCCGCCCCGCGACCGCGCCGGCCTCGACGCCCTGCTCCGCGCCTACCGCCCCGAACTCGCCCGGACCGCCGCGGCCGAGGACGCCGCCGCCTTCCTGCTCCGCAACCCGCCCATCCCCCTGCCCGCCCGCCCCTTCTACGGCGCCCTCGCCGCAGCCGCCGTCGACCTGCTGACCCTCGACCACCGCACCCTGCTCGCCGCACCCTGCGTCCCCCTGCCCGCCGGAGCCATCCGCCCACTCGGTCGCGCCGCCGTCCGCACCATCCGCTGGGCCCTTCCCACAACGGGCGAACAGCACTGAGAGGGCCGGCTCCCACAGACCGGGAGGACGGTCGCTCCCGGACGCGGCCGAGTCCGCGACCGCGCGGAAGCAGCCGAGAGGGCTCCGACCAATGTCGGCGCTGACCGGCCAGGCCCGCCTTCCTCGGGGCGTCGTCGCAGCAGCGGCAACGCGAGCCGCTGCTGCGAACCGCAACCTGGCCGGTGCCGTCATGCGTGCCAGATGATCGCGCTCGCGGACAGGGGCGACGTCGTGAGCAGAGTGAAGTAGCCGACAGTCCCGGCGCCGCTGGAGAAACACCCCGCCTGACCGACTCGCAACGGGACGTACTCCGACCCGCTCGTCTGTGCCGTCAACGCGAAGCTGCATTGGTCGGGGGTCGGCGATTTCGTCTCGTTCCAGGGCACAAGCAATTCGCCACCGATCACCTGCGGCGAACACGCTCCGCACAGGTACAGCGCCTCGCCTGCCAACAGCGGGGTGGCGGGCGTCGCCGCCACCAGGTGGGTGCCCGAGCCGGGCTGGGAGGGGAAGGTCAAGGTCCCCTGCCACAGCACCTGGCCTGGCGTGCCGGCGGGAGTCGAGGGGGGTGGTTGCGTCGGTGGTGGGGCACCGACACTGCCAACGGGCGGCCCCCCTGTCGGCTCTGTGGTGACGGTGCTGCCCGGGGTAGACAGGATCGACTGGGTGGGCGCGGGCTGGTTGATGATCGGCCCCGGGGATTGGCGGTTCGCCAGCGCGAAGAGGCCGACGAGCAGACACAGGCCGACTCCAGCGACAGCCCACCCCCACGACCGGGACCTCGCGTCCATGATCACCTGGTTGCCGACGGTGGCCCGCCCTGGAGCCGCGACGGTTAACGGGCGGCGCTTCGGGGGCGCCGGTGGTAGCGCGGGCTCGAAGCGGGCCCGCAGCGCCGTCTTCGATGCCTGCCGACCTGCCCGGCCTTCGGTGCCGACTTCCGGCGCAGCGTCCAGGGCCACGTGCGACGACAACTCGCCGACCGACGGAACGTCGAGGAGCGACGCCAGGAAGCGCCGCCACCAGTTACCTGCGACGGCCCGCCCTGACGCCGGCTCCGGGGCGGGATGAGGCGCAGCGGACAGGAGGGAGTCCATGTAGCGCCGCTTGAAGCTCAACTGCCCACCTCCCCAGTCATCTCGGCCTGTGGCTGGACGGGCATCTGCGGATGCTCCGGCACTGGTGGGACGGTCACCGAAGCATCCGGGTTCCGCTCGCCAGCATCCGGACTGCCGCCCTGGACGACCTCCTGCACCGTGCGCAGGGAGCCCAGCTGCCGCAGCAGCGCGGGGGCCGAAGCGCCAGCGGCCACGGCTGCGTACAAGCCGGTGATCTCAGAATGAAGCAGCCAGCCTGCCAGGGCGCCGAGCAGCAGTCGGCTGACGGCTGCGGCCAGATCCGCCGGCGGATCCACGTACGCGCGCAGCGGGGGGAGCTTGCGGCGCTTGGCGTCCCGGGCCCGCCGCCGCGCCGCCTGCCACGCCAGTACCCGCCCGTTGAACACCAGAGCTTCGATCAGTGCGCCGCCGACCGCCCCGTAGGCCGCGCCGTGGATCCAGTCCACCTGGCCCCCCATCCGTCGCGGCCATGATCCAGCAGTTGACCGTGGCGGATCAACCGGATCCGCACAACCGCTACCGTCGCAACGTGTCTTGTAGGCCGCCGAGGTGATGAAGCGTCATGTCCTAGCCCCTTGGGCCGGCTGCTCGGAGCGCTACCCGGGCACCGTCACGACCCTCGGGAGGAGGTCGAGGCGGGAGTTCATGTCCCGCTCGAACCGGCCGTAGGGGTTCACGTGCGTCCAGAAGAGCGGCAACAGGCCCCTCCGGTCGGCGTCGGTCAGGCGCTGGGCCCACTTTGGCTCGGCCAGGACCTGCTGGATCAGCGGGGTGTTGACGTGCACCAGGGCGGACTGGAACAGCTCGCGCAGGCTGGCCAGGCGGACGGCGCACAACCCGCCGACCACGCTCGCCGACCGGCTGACCCCGAGTGCCGCCACCGTGCGGCGTTCGTTGAATCTCGCGTTACCCCTGCGGAACCGACGCCGCGGCGTTCTTCACACGGTGCCGTGCGGCCGAGCGAAGCGCCGCTGTTCAACGCGATCGCGGCGTCCTGGGCAGCGCTCGGCCGCACGGCACCGGGGCTACCGGATCCGGAGTGGGGCCGCCTCGTCGCCTCCAAGCCGGCTGCCAGCCGGCGGCGACGACTCCTGCCCGAGCCCCGGCAGAACCCGGCCTGACGCCCTCAGGCTCGCCAGGAGCCCGGCCGGTTCGGCGTCACGGTTACGCCGAACCGGCCGGGCTCCGCTGTCGCCACACGCGTCCAGGAGCATCACGGGCAGCAAGCCGCTGACGGCCATCGCCGCGAGCGGTGTTCAGGGCCGGGCGGTGACGTGTGCGTCGCTCACGTGCTCGACGGGAGGGGGTGCTCCGAGGCCTCGTCGCCGACGACGGGGGCGGCGTCCTGGTGTGCTGGGGCCGCCGGGTCGCGGCGGGCGGCGCGGGTGGCGTAGAGGTAGTAGGCGAGGGTGCCGAAGACGAGGCCGACGAGCCAGGAGATGTCGGCGCCGCCCATGGCCAGCTGTGACTCGGCGGCGGTGGCGATGGTGGCCGGGTACTCGACGATGTAGCGGGCCTCGGCCCGCACGCCGTGGGCGGCGGCAACGGCCTCGCACAGCCCGACGAGTGCCCGCCCGAGGTGCTCGCTGGTCTCGGGGTGGAAGGTGCGCACGGTCGCCTGGAAGGTGGCGGTGGCCGGGATGACGTTGACGGAGGCCCCGGCGTTGATCACACCGACGCTGAACGCGACCGGCTGCAGCGGGTCGACGCCGCGCGCGAGGTAGGCGTGCAGCTCCCCGACCATGGCGCAGGCGGCCGGGATGGGATTGGCCGCGTGGTGGGGCGCGGAGCCGTGGCCGCCGGTCCCGTGGACGGTGACCTCCAGGCGGGCGGAGGCGGCCATCAGCGCGCCCGGCCGCGTGGCGAAGGTGGCGCGGGGGTAGTGCCGGGAGCTGACGTGCAGGGCGTAGGCGGCGACCGGCTTTTCGCCGGTGGCGTCCAGCACGCCTTCGTCGATCATGAGGCGGGCGCCGTCGTGGCCCTCCTCGCCGGGCTGGAACATGAACACGACCTGGCCGGCGAGCCGGTCCGCGCGGGCGGCGAGGAGGTGGGCGGCCCCGACCAGCATCGCGGTGTGCAGGTCGTGGCCGCATGCGTGCATCGCGTCCGGGACCGCGGAGGCGAAGGGCAGGCCGGTCTGCTCGGCCATCGGCAGCGCGTCCATGTCGGCGCGCAGCAGCACGGCGGGACCTGGCCGGGCGCCCCTGAGCACCGCGGTCACCGACGACAGGGCCCGGCCCTGGTCGAGGCTCAACGGCAGCGGGGCGAGGGCCGCCAGGACCTTCTCCTGGGTCCGCGGCAGGTGCAGCCCGGTCTCCGGCCGGCGGTGCACGTCCCGGCGTAGCCGGACCAGTTCCACACGCTGCCCGACCCTCCAGGTCCTGGACCGCACCATCGCTCTGCACACCGCCAAGCGGATGGGACGGGTCTTCAACGCCGACGGCCGCACGGCCACCACCGTCCCCGTCGGCCCCTGGGCCGACAACGCCTGACCTCCGGCGGCCAGGAATCCCGCCCGACCCACGACAGAGCCCGGCCGGTTCGGCGCCACGGTGACGTCCAACCGGCCGGGCGAGGCCGTGCACCGCCGCGACCGGGCCGTGGACGAGGAACGAGCTCGCCGCCTCGGGCAGGCGCGACCGTCCGCACCGGCCAGGGCCGAGCTCCCGCCGCCACCGCCGGCCCGCTCCGCCTCGCGGCACCGGATCCCGGCCTGCGACCCCAGGTGGGCGATGGTGCAGAAGCGCGTTCTCCTAGCCCGGCGGTGGGTGTCCGGGCCATCGCGGGCGCGGCCCGCAGCGCCTGCTCCCCCGCCCTGTAGGCCGAGGCGGGACTCGGAGCTTTCCGGGCGTGTGGTCGCTCACACCGAGGGCACCGAGTTTCGCGACGGCAAGCTTCTTACACATCAGCTGTGATAGACCCTATATCTATGAGCGGATATGAATCCTGGGTCTTTGGTCCACGCTCCGGCGCACGGGAGGAGCCGACCGTGCGGGAGCGGGAGCTGGAACGGCTCGCGGAACTGCTCGGCGGCGCCGGAAGTCGGCATGTGGCCGTGGTCGAGGGGCCGCCGGGCCTGGGCAAGAGCCGGGTGCTGCGGGAGTTCGAGCGGCTCGCGACGGACGCCGGCTGGCGGGTGCGCCGTGCGCACGGGGCGCTCACCTACCAGACGGTGCGCTACGGATTGTTAATGGACCTCGTGCACGGCACCGAGGCGGCGGGAGTGCTGGAGGCGGCGGCAGCAGCCGACGACCCGGAGGACCGGAACCGGGCGCCGGTTCCGGTCCCCGGGCTCCGATGGTGCCGGCGGGTCACCGAGGCGATGCGCGCCGCCGTGGCTCTGCCCCGGGTCGCCCTCGTGCTGGACGACGTGCAGTGGGCGGATGCCACCTCGCTTGCCGTTCTCGAACGACTCATGCACGTCACCAGCGACGCACCGGCGGCCGGGGCACCGGCCTTCGTGCTCGCCTGCCGGCAGAGCGAGTGCCCGGCCTCGCTGGCCAGGACACTCGGCTCGCTCAACGCCCTGCACGTGCCGCTCGAACCGTTGGACGGGGAGCAGCTGACCCGGCTGCTCCCCGACGCCGACGTCGGCCTCCGCTCCCGGCTGGCCCGGCTGAGTCGTGGCAACCCCCGACACCTGCGGCTCCTGGCGGAACTGCCTCCCCGGGAGCTGAGCGCCTTGGCGGCGGGCTACCCGGAACATCCAGGGCGGTCCGGCACAGCGGATCGGGGCGGCCTGCGGCCCACGGAGCCGATGCCGGCCGGCGGGTCCGCCCCGAGGTTCGGGCTCGCGGCTGCCGCGGAAGTCCGCTGGGAGCTCGAAGGGCTGCCGCCTCAAGCCCGCCACGTGCTGTCAGCGGCGGCCGTGCTCGGGCTGGAGGTCACGGCGAGCGAGGTGGTGGCGGTGGCTGAGTGCGACCGGGCGGACGTCGACGCGCAACTGGACCTGCTCATCCAGCGGGGACATCTGGAGGCGGCCGGCAGCCGCTTCCGGTTCGTGCACCCCTTGACCCACCTGGCTGCCTACCGGGAACGCGGCCCGTCCTGGCGGGCGGCCGCCTACCGTCGTGCGGCAACTCACCTTGTCGACCGCGGCGTGTCGCCGGGCCCGGGTGCGGCACAGTCGAGCGGTACCCGTCCGGGGCTGTCCGCGGACCGGTCCCGGAACCGCTTCGGGCCCGCCGTGCTGTCGCGGCGCGAGCGCCAGATCGCCGAACTCGTCGCGGACGGCCTGACCAACCAGGCCGTGGCCGCTCGCCTCTTCGTCAGTGTGCGGACGGTGGAGTCCCATCTGACCAGCGCCTACCAGAAGTTGGGCATCCGCTCACGGGCCGCGCTGGCTCGGGCGCTGGACGGAGCCGTCGTCCACTGACGCGTCGCTCGGCCTACCCGGCCGTCGCGCCGCGGCGTCGTCGTCGCGCGCTGCGTCGCCACGCGGCCGGCCGCACGCTCGGGCGGCGACCCTCGGGCGTCGGCCCTCGGGCGCCTCTGCCGGCGTCAGGGCGCTGCCGGCACCGGACCGGCCGGCCGCGACGGCGCGGTGCCGACCTCCGGTACGACTGCTCTCCGCTCGCCGAACAGGTCCCGGTACAGGCCCGGGCGGCACACGAGTTCCGCGTGGGTGCCGCTGTCCACGATCCGCCCGCCGTCGAGCACGATGGTCCGGTCGGTGTTGCGGATCGCGGACAGCCGGTGCGAGATCACCACCCGGGTCACCCGCAGTTCGGCGAGCGCCGCATCCACCTGGCGTTCCGTCAGGGCGTCCAGGTGGCTGGTGGCCTCGTCGAGCAACAGCAGGCGTGGACGGTTGATCAAGGCCCGGGCCAGCGCCACGCGTTGCCGCTGGCCGGCGGACAGGGCAGCGCCCCCCTCGCCGACCGGGGTGTCGTAGGCCATCGGAAGCCGTTGCACGTCCTGATGCAACCCGGCGATGACGCAGGCGCGTTCGAGTTCCTCCGGGGTCGCGTCGGGACGCCCGAGCAGGAGGTTGTTCCGGATGGTGCCGCTGAACAGGCGCAGTTCCTGCAGCACCGCCCCGAACCCGGCCTGCAGTTCGGCGGGGTCGATCTGGTCCACCGGCACTCCGTCCAGCAGCACCTGCCCCTCCTGGGGAGCGAGCAGGCCGAGCATGACCAGCCCGAGGGTGCTCTTGCCGGACCCGGTGCGGCCCACGATGCCGAGCTTCCCGCCGGCCGGGACCTCGGCGCTGATGCCGTCCAGCACCGGGGCGGCGTCACTGTGGTAGGCGAAGCGCAGGCCGCGCAGGGAGAGCGCGAGCGGGCCGCTGCCCGGCAGAGCGGTGCGCCCCGGGGTCATCGGCGGGGTGTCCAGTACGTCGTAGACGCGTTCGATCTGGGCGCGCATGGTGGAGAAACTCTGGGTGGCCGTCACCAGGGTCTGGATCGGGTTCAGCACGGACAGGGCGAGCGAGTTGGCGGCCAGCATGGTGCCCAGCGACATCTGCCCGGCCAGCACGAATCGCAGTCCGCACCAGAGCAGCGCCAGTGGTGCGAGGACCGCCAGCGTCGACTGCGCCGCCTGTACCCAGGCGGCCGTGCCGGCCCGCGCGGCCATGGCCCGCTGGTAGCCGTCGAACAGCGAGCGCCACTGCCCGCGCACCCGCTCGCCGGCACCGTTGGCCCGTACCGGCACCATCGCGTCCAGCGTCTCCACCAGGTAACCCTGCTCCTCCGAACGGAGGGTCAGCTCACGCTGGGCCAAGCGCCTGATCCGGCCGTACGACCCCACGAGCACCGCCCCCTGCAGCACCGCCAGGACGGCCACCACCGGCAGGTAGCCCGGCACCAGCACCGTCAGGACCATGACGTAGATCAGCAGCGTGCTGCCGTCGAGCGTGCAGGTCAGCAGGTGCTGGGTGAGCACCTCGCGGGTACTGGAGACGCTCTGCACCCGCAGCAGAAGATCACCGCGCGAGCGCTGCAGGAAGAAGCTGATCGGCAGCCGCCACAGGTGGTCGATGAATCCCTGGGTCAACTCCGCATCCGAGCGCACCCGTAGGCGCACCATGAGCACTTGGCGCAGCAGCGAGAGCAGGCCGTAGAGGGCCACGGACCCGAACAGCGCGACGGTCAGGGTCGGCATCGCCGCGAACCCGTGGGCCGGCACCACCCGGTCGACGGCCAGTTTGGTCGCCAGCGGCAGCGCCAGCCCCAGCACCTGGAGCAGCCCCGCGATCACCGTGATCACCGCGAGCAGCCGCCGGTTGTGGGGTGCCGCCACGAACTCCCGCAGGTAGCGCACCAGCGGCAGCTCCCGCCAGGGGCCACGGCGGAGGACGAACGCGTCGCCGGGCACCATGGTGAACGCCAGCCCGCCGAAAGCCTGCTGGAACTCCTGGTGGCTCTGGCGGTGCCGGCCGAGCGCGGGATCGACCACGCGCACCCCGCGCCGGGTCACCGCCTCCACCACCACCAGGTGGTGCCGGGCCAGCAGCGCCACGCTCGGCAACTCGCCCAACTCGGGCCAGAACTCGCTGGATCCGCTCTCCTCCTGGGAGCCACGCGAAGCGGAGCGGTGCAGCGACACGTTCAGGCCGTAGTCGCGGGCGACCTGGGCCAGCCGGGCCAGGCCCACGCCGTCCCTCCCCGGGCCCAGGCGCTCCCGGCACTCGGCGACCGGGGCGTGGCGCCCGTGGTGGCCGAGGACCATCGACAGGCAGGCCGCCGCGCACTCGGTTTCCGTGAGCTGCTGCCGGAACGGCACCCGGACGGCCTGGCGGCCTAGCACGCGGAATGCGCCGGGGGCACGGAGCACGCGGGGCATACGGGGCATACCTGAACTCCTGGACGGTGAACGTGCGTCAATTCCGGCTGTGCGAGCACGGCCGTACGACGGAGCGCACGGGACAGCGCACATGGACGGGCAGGTGCTGAGCGAGCGCGTGGACGGACAAGCACCAGATGGCAACGGACCGGGCGGGCACCGGTCGATCCTCCGGCGCCGCCCGGCCGAACCGCATCGTGGTTCTCCACACCTCTGCGCCTGTGGTTTTCCCGGATACCCGGCCGGGCGGGCCGCCCTAGCGTCATCGTGGCGCCGCAATCGCGGCCCGGTCCGTTGGACCGAATCGATCCGTCCCGGAGGACGTCATGGAGAACCTGCAGAGCGTCGATGAGCTGCTGGCCGGCTACAGCACCTACACCAACCCGGAGGAGCTCGGCGCGGCCGGCCTCGCGCCGATCATCGGCACCATCACGATCGGCGAGACGAGCACGATCGGCTTCACCCCGGAGTCCCCGGCCACCTCCGTTCCCTGCTACCTGGCCTGATGCGATCCCGGGTGCCGCACACCGCCCAGGTGTTGCGGCACCCTTCGACTTGAGGAGGGCCCGCCATGTCCGCCCCGGACACCGCCCGCACCGTCCTGGAACCGGCTCCGTTGGAGACCGCGCCAGAGGTGGCCGACCTGCTCGCCGAGCTCGGGGTCGGCGCACTGGTCCGGGACCAGATCGGCTCCTACGCCGGCCGCAACGACAACTGGTTCGGTCCGACCGCCGGCGGAACCGGCGTGTTCGTCAAACGGCTTTCCGGCCCGAACGCCCCGCAACGCCTGGAGCGGATGGCGTGTTTCGACCGGACGCTGGAGCTGGCCCGACAGCGGGGAGCCGAACTCAGCTGGGACACTCCGAAGTTGATGGGCATCCGGCCGGCCGTCAGCCTGGCCGTCTTCGAACTTCTGGACGGCGCCCAGTCCTTGACGGATCTTTCGCCGCTGGGAGAGCTCCCGGACGAGCTGGCCCGGCGCGTCGGCCAGGCCCTCGCCGAGGTGCACGCGCTTCCGGCCACGGCGTCGGCGGTCGCGCTGGACGGGCAGGATACGGCACCGGGGACACGCGTGCCGCTCATCATGCAGAGCCTCGAACACCTCAGCCAGAAGACCTGGCAGGCGTCCAGCGCCGCCGAACTCGAACTGTGGGCCCTGCTCCAGCACGACGCCGTCCTGTCCGACGGGATACGCGCCGTGCTGCGTGAGCGCACCGGCACCACCGGGCTCGTCCCCAGTCACGGGGACCTGCGCCTGGACCAGTTCCTGCTGCACCGGGACCGGCTGTACCTCACCGACTGGGAGGAGTTCCGCCTCGCCCCGCCCGAGTCGGACCTGGGCAGCCTGATCGGGGAGTTCGTCCACCGGGCGGTCCGCTGCCTGGCCAACGAACTGGACGACGAGCCGGCCCAGGAGCCGGAGGCCGCGCACGCCGAGATCATGAACCAGGGACGCCGCGCCCTGGCCAGGATCCGGCCCACCGTGACCGCCCTGCTGGAGGCCTACCGCCGCACTCGCGGACCGGTCGATACGGGCCGGATCGCGGCCCAGGCGGGCTGGCACCTGTTCGACCGGATCTTCGCCACCGCACGGCACGCCAACCGGCTCGACCCCCTCGACCGGGCCCAGGCCGGCATCGGCCGCACCCTGATCCTCGCACCGCAGCGCTCGGCCGCCGCGATCGGACTGACGGAGGCCTACTGATGGACCACCCAACCGGCGGTGTCGTGGGCGAACCCGCGCCGCCCACCCGGCCGCGGCCCGCCGCGGACGACCCGCAACTGGCCGACCGCCTACTCGAGTCGATGGACACCGTGACCGTCGACCTCGATGCCGCGACCGTGACGGTGGCCGGCCTGCCGCACACCTTCGAAAAGCCGCAGCACGCCCGCGTGGTGCTGCGCACGGCGCTCTACGAGTCCTGGCACGCGGGCATCCCCGCGCGTTCCCGGCCGGATGCCCTGCGACCGGGTCGGCCCCGCGGTGGCAGCGATCTCGAGCGGGCACTCGCCGCCGCGGTTCCGCACCAGCGCACCCGGATCACGGCCACCGTGGTCGGGCCGACAACGCCGACCGCGCTGTCTCCCCGTCAGGGTGAGCCGGACGATGCCGTGGTGGTGGCGCACGGCGGCGTGCGGCTGTGCGTACCCGGCCACGCTCTGACCGGCCCGGAACCGACCGCCGGTGCCTCCGTCCTGGTCGACGTCCCCGCCATCCGGCCCTGGCTGTCCCCGGGCTTCCTGCTGGTGCACGGCTCTGCGGGCGGCGCCCGGCGCGGCGATCGGATCCAGCGCCTCTACGTCCACCTGGCTCGGCCCGACGCCGCGGTACCGGTCTGGTCGACAGTGCTCGCCGCCCTGGAACGCCGGCACGTGCCGTACCAGGCGAAGATCCTCTCCGAGCCACGGCACTATCCGCGCCGGGACGCGCTGGTCGTCTACCTGGGGACCGCCCATGCGGACGCGGCGCGCGCGGTGGCCGACGCCGTCGCGGAGGTCCGCGCCGTAGTGTCCGGGATCGGCGAGCAGACCTCGGTGTTCGCCGCCCGCATCGCTCCGGGCGTGGCCCAGGCCGCGGAACCCCATGACCCTCGGCCCGGCTGGCAGGGCCTCAGCTTCGGCCAACACCGGGCCGCCGCGGTCGCGGACGGGCTCATCGACCACGCCCGCAACCCGCGCACCGCCACCCGGGAAGAGGCAGTCACCCGAGCCCTGCTCCGGGCCGGGGTCCACCCGTTGGCCCCGGAGCAGAACCTCCGGTAGGGAACCTCACCTGGCCTCGATCCTTCTGGGACATCGCCTACGCGACCAACCACATCGGGCCTTTCATGTTCACCGAAACGCTCGTGCCCCACCTTCAAGACGGCACACAGGTGGTGTTCATCGTCCCGGCCGTGGAGGATCCGGAGCGCAAGGCCGCCACCACGGCCGGTTTCCGCGGCGCCCGGTACGTCTCCGCCGAGGCGAGCACCCGTGGCGATCGGAAGCCCGGCCACCCGCCCGCGCGGCCGCCACCGCCAGCAACCGTGACGCCGGCCTGGCCTCCAGCAAGGGCCAGCTCCTGGAGGCCAAGGACAACCTGCAGAACATGTTGGTCGGCATCCCGCTGACCGACGACGAGCGCGCCGCTGTCGACGACGGCCAGGCCGCACTCGATCGACTCCTCGGACGACTCACCGACGTTCCGACGCCTGCGGGGCCGACTCCGCGTCAGATCAGTCTCCCTGCGGGGGCGACCTTGCTGCCGCTCATCGGCCTCGCCGACCGCTCACGAGAATGCGGCGCTTGCTGACATGAGGCAGACGACGCATGCCTGCGAAGGATCACGCGACCTCGTAGGACCGGCGGACGTTGCTGAGGTCCCCGGCCCGCAGGTCCTCGTCGCGGATCCAGAAGGAGACGTTGACGATCTCGCCCCAGTTGGTGCCGGCTTCTGCCTCCAACTGGAGCAGCGGCCGATGGCCCTTCGGCTGCGGAGTGTCCCCGGTATCGCACCAGCCGAGCAGACGGTGGCGCGGGGTGGGCAGGAGGGCGGATAGCGCTTCGGCCAAGTTGATCAAGGCAACGACATCGCCACCGACTGCCTGATCGGCCTCTGCATCTGCCCAGGTTGGCACTGACAGCAGCGCAAGGACCTCCACGAGCCGCTGGCAGTCCGGCGCAACGCACCCGGATCGAGACCCTCCCTCCAGACCGGCACCACCGATCCGGGCACCGCCCCGGCGACCCGCGCACCCCGGTCACCGGCCACCCCGGCCGACGGGGCCACCTCGCCCACAGGCGGTTCCGCCAGAACTTCGGCCACCGTCTGACGGGCGATCACGAACCCCTCCCACGCGGCCTCGGCCTCCTGCAACTCGGCCTGCAGAACCTCCACTCGCTGCCGAGCAGCCCGCTCGCGCTCCTCCAGCAGCCCCATCACTGACGGCATCCGGCACCTGACCGAAGAGACGACACAACACCCCGTCTCTGCCACCGAGACACCGACACCATGCCTGACCAGCGGGAACGCACCCATCACCATCGGAAAGACAACGGCTTCTGAAACCAAGCGACGCCTACCACCAAGACGAGGTCTACATGAGGACCAGCTCCGGCTGGACGCCGATGGTCCCCGACGATTCGACGGAGAAGGCGCAGGCATGCGCCCAGCCCCTGCTGGACTGCACGCCCTGGTGGTAGGCGAGGAGTGCCACCCGCGTCGTCGGCCGGGCTGCTCGCGCGGACTCGCGCGGGCGGCCGGGCCGACGGCCCGTGACGGGCCGTCCGGCGGCCACGTCCTAGGCTGGTGGCCATGACTCCTTCGATCGCCACCAACACCCGGGTGGACCTGGCTGGACTGCTGGACTTCGTCCGACCGCGCCACCGGGCGCTGCTGCTCACCCGCCGTGCCGACGGCAGCCCGCAGGCCTCCCCGCTGACCTGCGGTGTGGATGACGACGGCCGCATCGTCGTCTCCACCTACCCGGAACGGGCGAAGACCCACAACGCCCGGCGCGACCCGGTCGTGAGCGTGGTCGTGCTCTCCGACGACTGGAACGGCCCCTGGGTGCAGGTGGACGGCGAGGCCGAGGTGCTGGACATGCCGCAGGCCCTGGAGCCGCTGGTGGAGTACTTCCGGAACATCTCGGGCGAGCACCCCGACTGGGACGAGTACCGTGCGGCGATGCACCGGCAGGGCAAGTCACTGATCCGGATCACCCCGCGCCGCTGGGGGCCGATCGCAACCGGCGGCTTCCCGGCCCGCGTGGTGTAGGACCGGTAGCCGGGGCCGGCGACTGTCAGGTGCGTCGTTCGCCGGTGCGGCCCGCCCTACGCAGGCGGCCTCTGCGAAGGGCGGGCCGCACCGGGCCGGTGAGCCGGCATCAGGGGTCTCGATCTCGTCCAGCAGCGCAATTGCCAGGTCGGCGTGCGAGATCCGTCCGGTACCGATGACAGTGCCGACGGCTGTGCGGTACCGGCCGGTGGCCGCCGCGTCCCCGCTCAGGTCCATCGACGGCACCAGCATCAGCCGGGCCAGGGCGCCGGCCTCGACGGTCAGCAGCGCGAACTCCTCGACGCGGCCCTGGAAGAACGCGCGGTACTGCTCCGGGCCGCCGCCTCACCGCGCTCCAAGCGCAGCACCGCCACCAGCGGGCAGGCGCAGCAGCGCCAGCGGGATTTGGCGCAGCTGGAGCAGTGCCGCGACGACCTGCGTGATCAGGCCAACGCTGCCCGGCGGGCGGTGCACGAGGCCGAACAGGACCTGGCCGGCGCACAGCAGGAGGAGGAGCGGGCCGGGGCGAAGGCGGAGCAGGCCCGGGCCGCCCTGGAGCGGGCGCGGTTCGCCGAACGGCGTGCGGAGGACGCCGCCGAGCGGATGGAAGGGCTGCGCGACGCCGCTGCCTGGGCGAAGGCGGCCACCGAGCAGGCGGGCAAGGAGCTCGTCGCCCGCCGGCGGGAGCAGCCGTAGGCCGCAGGGCGGCCAGGTTCGCGAGGCGGGGCTGTTCGGCCCAGCCCAGGCGCCGACGGGCGGGGGATGCAGGAGCGACAGCGGGTCACCGCCCGCCGGGGCGAACTGGACTCTCTCGCCGAGGAGTTGGGCGTCCACTTCAGAAGGCAGGCCGAGCGGCACGAGCTGGCGAAGGCAGAGCAGAGTGTTGAACCGCCAGGCCGAACGGGCCCGGGCCGATGCCGGCTGTCGCTCCGGCATCGGCGAAGATGACCAAGCTCGCCACCCCGAGCCGGCTGCACAAGCGAGGCGACGGGCGGTTCACGGCACGCACCTCCGTGGGCAGCCTGGGCGGGCCCGTAGCCGACGAGCCCCCGAGGGAAAGGGGCTCGCCCTCCTGCTAGAGAGCGCTAACGGCCGCTGAAGAAGTCGATGAGGGCGGCGGCGACCGCCTCGGGCTGCTCCTCGGGGATGTAGTGGCCGGCGTCGGGCACGATGATGCCGGTCACGTTCTCGGCCCACGGGCTGATGGAGGCCGCCATGTCCGGGATCGAGCCGTGGCTGCTGGAGATTCCGAGCACGGGCACGGTCAGTCGCCGTTGCTCGAGTGCCGCGCGGTTCTTGCGCGCGGACTCGGCGGCGTCGCGGTAGGAGGCGAGCCCGGTGCGCAGGCCGCCGTCGAGGGCGAGGGCCGCGCCGTAGTGGTCGAGCTCTTCCTCCTCGAACGCGTCGGGCGCGAGGGACTTGGTCTTCAGGAACCAGCTGACGTACTCCCGCTCGCGGCCGGCGATCAGCGTCTCGGGAAGATCGGGCACCACGTGGAACGCGAAGTGCCAGGTCTTGAACGCCACAGTGGGGTCGAGGGGGATCGCCTCCGGCATGGTGATGCCGGGAATTCCGGCGTCGAGCAGTGCCACCCCGTGCAGTCGGCTCTCGTGGTTCAGGGCGAGGGAGAAGGCGACCCAGGCGCCGATGTCGTGCCCGGCGAGCCAGTAGTCCCCCACGCCAAGGGCGTTCACGGCGGCCTGGATGTGCGCGGCGACCGTGTGCGTGTCGTAGCTGAGCTCCGGATGCTCGGAATTGCCTTGGCCCGGCCGGTCGATCGCTATGACCCGGAACCGGTCGGCAAGGGCAGGCATGACCTTTCGCCAGGCCCACCACGTCTGCGGGAAACCGGTGAGCAGGACGACGGCCGGTCCGTCCGGCCGGCCGCCTTCGACGGCGTGCAGGCGGACGCCGTCGGCGTCGACCCAGCGGTGCGTGAATCCGGCCAGGTCGTGCAGGGGCAGGGCGGGGACGGGATTGGTCATGGGAATCCTCCATCGAGGCGCGTGGACCGTGATTCGACGCTAGCACATCTTGAACTGATCGGTCCAAGATGAGAGGATGGGCCGCATGGCAGGCAAGAAGCAGTTCGACATGGACACGGTGCTGGACGCCGCGATGATCCAGTTCTGGCGCTCCGGCTACGCCGACACCTCGCTCGACGACCTGTCCCGGGCGACCGGCCTGAACCGCAGCTCGATCTACTCCTCGCTCGGCGACAAGGACGCGCTCTTCCTCCGCTGCCTGGATCGCTACGCCACCCGCTACGGCGACCAGTTCGACGCCGCCCTCTCGTGCGCGGCCGAGGACCCCGTCGCCGCCGTCCGCGCGTTCTTCGATGTCACCCTGGGGCGCATCGCCGACCCCGCCGTGCCCGACGGATGCCTGATGGCCCAGTCGGTCATGGCGAGTCCGGCGCTGAGCCCGAGCGTCGCGGAGCGCGTCAGAGAGTTGTTCGGCCGACAGCGCCCGCGCCTGCGCACCGCACTGAAGGCCGGCGGACTGTCCGACGAGAACGCCGAGGACTTCGCCGTCCACGTAGCGGCCGTCAACCAGTCTCTCGCGGTGATGGGTCGGGCCGGGTCGAGCCCGGAGCAACTCCGGGCGATCGTCGGTGTGACCGTCGACGCGCTCGCGCGGGCGCTGAGCTCAAGCTGAGTTCGCTCCGGTTCGGTGGCGTGGATCGCTCCGTGGTGGGCTGTAGCGATCTCCCCGACACCGGACGCGAACCCAAGGCGCAGCGCATTGCGGTGTACGACGGGCACGGCAGGGGTGACGGGCACGAGGAAGGAGGCCGTCCCTTCGAGGACGGCGGGGCCGGTCGAACAGCGTGTGGAGCCCGTCTCCTTGTGACGCGATGGTCGGGCCGGTGCGGGACGTCGGTCCGGCCGACGCCCCGCACCGGCCCCGGATCACTTCTCCCGCAGGAGTTCGACGGAGAGCCAGACCAGGGCTGCGGAGACCCCCGCGAGGCCGATCGGGAGGGTGAGGGCCGGCAGGACACCCCGCAGACCGATCGGGACGCAGCCGAGGGCATAGAGCAGGACAGCGGGGCGCGGCAGGAGCGCGACCCGCCACAGGGCTGCGGCGAACAGCGCGGCGCCGACCAGGAAGAGCAGCGAGGCCACCTTGAAGACCGCCCCGGTCGGCCCTGCGAGCAGCGCGGTGACCTGGGCTGCGGGCAGGGCCGGGAAGATCAGGTTGAGGATGAACTCGGCGCCGATCAGGCCGGCCATGCCGACGAAGTTCATCGCGTAGCCGACCAGCCCGAGCCGACCTCCCCGGCCGCGCTGGCGGAAGTAGAGGCCGCTGATCACGACGAGGCCGAAGACCTCCCCGAGCGGGGCGATCACGTGCGTGAGGTCGGAGTTGGCGATCACGCCGCCACGGCGTCCGGCGTTGATCAGCAGGATCAGCGCGCACAGGAACCCGGCGACGGCCGAGAGTCGGTAGAGCGTGGCGGGCGACGTGGTGGGCTGGGTCGCGGGTGCGGTCGTGGGCAAAGCCCCTCCTCCATATAGCACCTGTTATTACGACCGTTATAGCAGTCTTCCCGAGCAGCCACCAGGGCCTCCACTAGTGCCTCCACTAGGGTTGATGCGGCCCGACCGGAACAAGAGGAGGAGCACACCCATGGCACGCGGCGCCACAGCCGACAGCACAGCGAACGCGGAACTGGCGGAGCGGCTGGTCGACGCCGCCCTGCGGGTACTGGCCGCGCACGGCGTCGGCGAGCTCAGCGTGCGCCGGGTCGCCGAGGAGGCCGCCTCCTCGACCATGGGCGTCTACAGCCGCTTCGGCGGACGCGCGGGGCTGCTGGAGGCGCTGTACCAACGCAGCTTCCAACTGCTCACCCAGGCCCTGGGCACCGTCCCCACCACCGACGATCCGATCAACGACCTGCGGGAACTCGCCTACGCCTACCGCGACTTCGCCCTGGACGGACCACAGCGCTACCTCTTCATGTTCAGCCGCCCGCTGCCGGACTTCGAGCCGACCGGCGGACTGCACGCCCAGGTCCTCCAAGCGGCCTTCGCCCCGGTGATCGGGGCGGTGCGTCGCTCGGGCACCCAGGGCCCGGCCGCCACCCGGGCCGCATACTGCCTCTGGTGCGTGATGCACGGCCTGGTCGGCCTCGAACTCACCGACGTCCTGCGGGCACCCCTCACCACCTGGGGCGTCACCGGCGAGGACACCGCAGCCGCCGAGCGGATGTACCGCGCCGGAGTACAAGCGATGATCACCGGACTGGAACTCGGCAACCCCTAGCGAGCCCCCGGACCCGCACCCCAACTGCAAGCGGCGCCAGCAGCACGCCACCGCCCAGCTGCTCCATGGCCATACTCAAAGCCCAGTCGGTAGACACTCGCCACCGCGTCAGCCCCCGAAGGACTTCGAAACTCCACCACGGGGACCATGGACGGCACCAAGCAACGCGAGACCACGAACGGCTGGACCGGTCATGCCGCTCGTCGATACGCGGCATGGACCGCCGCTCTCTGGACGGCCTGCACCGTGTACATCGAGACCGCTCTTGCGGCCGCTCTCCAGCGCGGCGACGAAGGAGTACGGCCAGCCCGGGATCATCAGGTGGTGGTGCCCTACCCGGTCGACCACCTGGCAGCGCGCCGACGCCGTCGCGCGCATGTGGTGGCTCGCCCTGGAGGGACAGGCCGACTGGCCCGCGCTGCCCGTAGAAACGGTGTTCGAAGGCGAGCAGCCGGGCCGATGGATGCGCGAGCAGCGCGCCGGCTTCACCGACCTGGCCGGCGACCAGCGCGATCTGCTTGCCGTACCCGGCATCGAGGAAGGCCCCGTGCTCGCCACCGGCGGGACAGGCCCGAGGCGTACCGGGCCGGCGCTCCGGCCGGTCACCGGGGCCGCGGCCACCTGCCGAGTCGATCCGAACCACCCTTCAACTCACGGGCTGTTGTGGTGGCCGGTCCGTGACGGCCCGTCGGATGTCGACCGAGACAGCCGGAGCACGCCCGGTATAGCGTGGCCGCAGTCGCCCCGGGCCGCAGGACCCGGGCGCGCAGCGGCTGTCGACCACAACGGGTTGTCCACCGATTCGTCACCTCAAAGCCCAGAAAAATAATCCGATTGCCGATCGCTACGTGTCGACACCAATGGTCGAACAGCACCTTTCGGCCAAGATCTGCGACCCCGCCCGCCCCCCTGTTCGACGGCTTCCAGCACGTATTCACGGTCTCCGTTCCTGTGGCGTCGCTCTCGGTGCCGGCGGCATGCCGTGCTGCCCTCCTCGTCGGGGTGCCGGCGTTGCCTGGCAAGCCCGCTCCGGGGCATCTGGCCTGTGAGGATCTAGTGCCGCATCAGGCAACGTTCGCCTCGTTCTTGCCGGTCGAGTGCGGATCGCGCGGGGCACGTAGTCTCGCGGGATGCATTCTCACCTGAGCTTCGAGAACCCTCCCGCGCTGCCCCACGAGGTGGTGGTCGAGACGTTGGAGCGGGCCCTGCGTGACCGCTCGCACGAGGGCGAAGCGGCGAACGCCCTGGTCGGAATCGCCTTGAGCGACGACGCCCGGGAGTTCGTCGAGCACTGGTGCATGGAGGTCGGGACGCGCGCCGTGCCGGGCAGTCCGCTTCTCGGGCTGGCCGGTCGCCGAACCAGCGGTACAGCGTGGTGCGGCCGACGCGCAGGGCGGTGGCGAGTTCGCGCATGTCGATGCGTTCGGCGCGCAGGAACCACTCGCGCGTGCTCGCTCCGCCAGCCCTCGCCGCCGCCCACGGCGGCCGCACCGACCAGGGGCGGGTCACGGCCGACTGCTTCTGGTTCGGCCCCACCCCGAGCCTGGCCAGCCGCGAGCAGAACTACGCCTACCCCGACAGCGGAGCGACGTACTGGGCGGCGGTGTTCACGCTGCCGGCCGGCGCGACGCTGACCTTCGAAGGCGAGTACGCGCACGCCCGCTACCAGTCGCTGAACAGCTACGACGTCACCACCCACGCCCCCACCGACGCCCTCAACGACGTCTCCACCGCTCCCGACGCGGGCTCCAGCAATCCGTACCTGCCCGGCGCCCGCCGCGCGGGCGAGGCGCACCGCTCCTACACGGCGACCGTGGTGGGCGCGCAGCGCCCCGCCGATGCGGCCGCCCGCGCTGCCAACACCCTGTACGCCGACGTGCCGGGCCAGGGGGAGATCGCCCTGCTCTACCGCGTCTACCTGCCCGACCGGGGCCGCGACGCCACCGGCGGCGCCGGGCTGCCCCGGCCGTCGCTGCACCTGGCCGACGGCAGCCTTCGGCCACGCCGTGCAGAACACCCGCGTCCCCGGTGACGAACGCACCGTCATGGGCCCCTACCTGCCCACCGGCACCTACACCACCACCGCGGCCTTCGAAGCCCTGGGCCGCCAGGCGAAGTGACCGTCCGCGCCGCCGGGCCCGAGGCGTTCGGGCCCGGCCCGGCCGGGCCCGAGCCGTTCCGCTTCGTTCGCCCCGCTGTGCCTTGGACAAGGGTCATGTCGCTTCGTCCGCGGCGGCAACGATCCCGGTCCCGGACTCCTCGTCGCCGTCCTCGGCCCCTGACGCCGTCTCCTGCCCGGCACCGTGCCCCGCTCAGGGCCGGGATGCGGACGCTGCGGATCGCTCGTAGCGTCTTGGCATGAGCGATGACGTGCGGCTTCCCGATGGGCTCGGTGCGGTGCGGATGGACGGGGAGCTGCCCGAGCGGGCGGACCTGGGCCTGGTCTTCGACGAGCTCGACCACCAGATGGCCTGTCAGGCGTACCTGTGGGCGCTGCCGCTGGTGTCGTACGCGCAGTGGCAGAAGGTGCACCGGGAGGTGTTCGGGGCGGGGCCATTCGACCTGGTCCACTACGTCAGCTACCGCGACCGGCTCGGCCTGATCACCGCGAACGCGACCACGCCCTACCTCCTCAACTTCGTCGACCTGTCCGTCACCGGGCCGCTGGTGATCGAGCTGCCCGCCGGGCCCACGGCCGGCGGGGTGTCGGACTTCTGGCAGCGCGAGATCGCGGCGATGGGCGAGATGGGACCCGACAGGGGCGAGGGCGGCCGCTACCTGGTCCTCGCCCCCGGGCAGCAGGCGCCGGCCGACGCCGAGGGCCTGCGGGTGCTGGCGTCCACCGGCACCAACATCATGTTCGGGTTCCGCACCCTGGACCCCGACCCCGCCCGCTCGAAGGAACTGGTGGCCGCGGTCCGGCTCTACCCGTACGGACAGCGCGAGAGCACGCCCGCCACCCGGATCGTCTCGCCGCAGGGCCGCCCGTGGTCCGGTGACCAGCCGCGCGGGCTGGAGTACTGGCAGCGCCTGCACGCCGTCTACCAGGACGAGGTCGTCGACGAACGCGACCGCTTCTTCCTCGCCATGCTCAAGCAGCTCGGCATCGAGAAGGGCCTACCCTTCGCCCCGGACGAGCGCCTGACCCGCGTCCTGACCCGGGCGAGCGCGGCGGGGGAGCTGATGGCGCAGGCGAACTCCTTCGCCAAGCGGTTCGACGGCTCGCGCTACTGGCCCGACCGGCAGTGGGACCTGGCGTTGATGCTGGACCGCTCCGACCAGCGGGCCGAGCACCACGACCAGCTCCTGGAACGCGCGGCCTGGTTCTACGAGGCCGTCAGCTTCTCCGCCGCGATGAAGAGCCGGACCCCCGGCATGGGCCAGGCCTACCTCGGCTGCTACACCGACGCCGACGGCCGGTGGCTCGACGGCGGCCGGACCTACACCCTGCACGTGCCCGCCGACGTGCCCGCCAAGCTCTTCTGGTCCGCCACCGTGTACGACGCCGCGACCCGCTGCCTGATCGACAACCCGCAGCAGCGCGGCGACCGCGGCTCGCGCGACCCCGACCTGAGCTTGAACGCGGACGGCTCCGTCGACCTGCACTTCGGCCCCGAACCCCCCGCCGACGGGGAGTCGAACTGGGTGCAGACCCTGCCGGGCAAGCACTGGTTCTGCTACTTCCGCTTCTACGGACCGCTCGAATCGTACTTCGACCGCACCTGGAAGCTCGGCGACATCCTCCCCTCCTGAAGCGCCGCCCCGCCGACCCGACACCTCCGGGAGGCGTCGCGTCCCCACCGACGTCGCAACCATCGGCGTGATATGTCTCATTTATTGCTATTCGAGGGAGGGTGCGACATGGACGGTGGAAGCCCGACCGGCCCGGTGACCGTACGAGAGACCGCCGCCGAAGCCTGGATCTGGGGATACCCGCTGCTGGAGAACTACCGGACGATGTACCCGCAGGCCATCGACGACTCCGATCCCCGCCACGTCGGCGGCTTCGGCGTCTTCCGGCACTACCCACGCCCCTTCACTGCGGCCAACACCGACGTGGTGACGCCCAACAACGACACCCCCTACTCCTGGGCCTGGCTCGACCTGCGGGCGGAGCCCTGGGTGATCGAGGTCCCGGCGATGGACCGCTACTACGTGATCCCCGTCCACGACCTGGACACCAGCTACGTCGGCTTCATCGGCTCCCGCACCACCGGCCGGCAGGCCGGCCGCTACCTGGTCGCCGGACCGCAGCACCGGGACGTGGCGGCCGACGGCTTCGACGGTGTCCTGCGCGCCGACACCGAGTTGGTCGGCATCCTCGGCCGCACCTACCTCGGCGGCCCGGACGACGTTCCGGAGCTGGAGAAGATCCAGTCCCGGTACATGCTGAAGCCGCTCAGCGCGCACCTCGGCACCGACCCGGTGCGGGCGGTCGAGCCGCAGTGGCCCGTCTGGCGGGAGGAGGCGCTCGACAGCCTGGAGTTCTTCACCCTGCTGGACTTCCTGCTCGGCTTCTTCCCGGTCCTTCCCGCCGACGCCGACCTGCGCGCCCGCCTGGGCGAACTCGGCATCGGCAGCGGCGACTTCGAACCCGCCGCCCTCGCCGAGCAGGTCCGCGAGGAACTGCGGCAGGGGATCGCGGACGGCCGGGCCGCGCTCACCGGGGCCGCCTCCCGGGCCCAGGACTCCACCGGCTGGTTCGGCACCCGCGCCCAGCACGGCAGCGACTACCTGACCCGCGCGGTCGGCGTCGACAAGGGCCTGTACGGGCTGCCCGCCGAGGAAGCCTGGTACGCGGGCTGGCTCGCCGACGACCAGGGCAACCGGCCGCCCGACGCCGGCAAGCGCGACTACGTCCTGCACTTCCCGCCCGGCGAGCTCCCGCCCGCCCGCTTCTTCTGGTCGGCCACCATGTACCGCCTGCCCGAGCGGCTGCTCGTCGACAACCCCGTCGACCGCTACTCGATCGGCGACCGCACCCCCGGCCTGGTGTACGGCGACGACGGCTCGCTCACCCTCCACATCCAGCGCGAACGCCCCGCCGACCCCGCCCAGGCGGCCAACTGGCTGCCCGCCCCCGACGGCCCGTTCACCATCGCGATCCGGGTCTACGGTCCGGCCCCCGAAGTCCTCGACGGCCGCTGGCAACGGCCCCAACTGGCCGTCCGCATCTGAACCCCGGTACCACGGCCGGGGCCGCGTGGCCGGACCCGAGCGGGCCCCTCCACTGTCGGCACCGCGGTCTCGACCCGTACGCCCGCCCCGGTACACCAATGAGACGAGGAGGCACCCGTGGGTGAGGCGATCGGTTCGATGCTGGCCTCCGCGGTCGGCATCGCCATCAGTCCGCTACCGCTGATCGCAGTGATCCTGATGCTCTCCACCCCGAAGGGGAAGGCGAACGGCACGGCCTTCACCGCGGGCTGGACGGCGACCCTGGCCGCGGTGACCACCGTGGTGGTGCTGGCCGGATCCAACATCGACACCGGCGCGGACAAACCGACCTGGTCGTACTGGCTCAAGCTCGCCCTCGGCGTGCTGTTCCTCCTCCTGGGCGCCAAGCAGTGGCACGGCCACCCGCGCGAAGGCCAGGTCGCCGAACCGCCGAAATGGATGCGGGCCATCGACACCTTCACCCCCGCCAAATCGGCCGGCCTCGCCGCGGCCCTGGTCGCCGCGAACCCGAAGAACCTCGTCCTCGCCGTCGGCGGCGCCGTCACCATCTCCACCAGCACCGCCTCAGCAGGCGGCAAGGCGGTGGCGGCCGTGCTGATGGTGCTGATCGGCTCGCTGTGCACCCTGCTCCCGCTCGGCGTCTACCTCCTCGGCGGGCAGAGGTCCGCGAAGGTGCTGGGCGAGTGGAAGGCGTGGATGTCCTTCCACAACAGCGCGATCATGACCGTGGTCCTGGTGGTCCTCGGCGCCAAGTACGTCGGGGACGCCGTCTCCGCCCTGTCCGGATGAACCGCACGCCCCGGCTTCCACGGCTCGCGGGGCCGAAACCCGCCGACGTCACAGCCGGGCTCGTGACCGGCCTGTTCTCCATCCCGGAGGGCATGGCGTACGCCGCGATCGCCGGGTTCAACCCGGTCGCCGGCCTGTTCTCCGGCGTCGTGCCCGCCATCGTCGGCTCCCTCACCGCCCGCACCGTACTGATGGTCACCACCCTCACCAGCGCCATCTCGCTCACCGCGCAGAGCGTCCTGGCCGACGCCGGACTCGACCCCGCGAGCAGCGGCAACATCGCCATGCTCGCCGTGATGACCGGCCTGGTGATGCTCCTGATGGGCGTGCTGCGGCTCGGCGTGGTGCTGTCCTTCGTCTCCAACGCGGTGATGACCGGGTTCTCCGTCGGCATCGCGGTGCAGATCGTCACCGGCGTCCTCAATGACGCCACCGGCTACAAACCGCACGGCCACAACAAGCTGACGCAACTGGCCGACTGGATGGTCCACGTCGGCTCCTGGCAGCTCGCCGACACCCTGACCGCGGCCGCCACCATCGGCGTGTGGGCGATCGCCCACGCGGTGAAACGGCTCAGGACGGTCGCGCTGCTGATCGCCATGGCGGCCGTCAGCATCGCCGTGGCGCTGCTCGGCACCGACGTGGAACTGGTCAAGGGCATCGCCGACATCCCCTCCGCGCTCCCGCACCTCACCGCCCCGCAGTGGTCGGCCTTCCCCCACCTGATCGGCGGCGCGGTCTCCATCGCACTGGTCGCCCTGGCCCAGGCCGCGGGCATCTCGCCCACCGTTCCCAACCCCGACGGCTCCAAGTCCGACGCCAACCGGGACTTCACCGCCCAGGGCCTTGCCAACGTGGCGGGCGGCCTGTTCCAGTCCCTGCCGGTCGGCGGCTCCCTCTCCCGCACCGGCGTCGCCGTCTCCGCCGGGGCCCGCACCCGCTGGGCCGGGATCTTCTCCGGCCTGTGGCTCGCCGCGATCGTCCTGACCCTCGCGCCCCTGGCCGAGCACATCCCGATGCCGGTCATCGGCGGACTGATCATCGTCGTGGGCGCCGAACTCATCACCGGCAAGATCCCCGACATCCGTCTCGTCCTGAAGACCTCCCCCCTGTCCACCACCGCGATGGCCCTGACCTTCCTCGCCACCACCCAACTGCCCCTCCAACAGGCGATCATCCTCGGCGCCGTCCTGTCCCTGCTCCTGTACTGCGCCCAGGCCGCCCGCCAAGGACGCCTGCTCGCCCTGCAACCCGTGGGCGACGGCCACTGGACAACCGCCGTCCCGCCCACCCGCCTCAGCCCCGGACAGGTCACCGTCCTGGACTACAACGGCGTCAGCCTCTTCGCCGAACTGCCCCGCATCGAACGCGACTGGCCCGCCCCCGCACCGAACGCCGTCCTGATCCTCGTGGTGCGCAACCTCCCCGACGTCCCCTCCTCCGCCATGATCAAGCTCCTGCGCCGCAAGGCCGAAGAACTCCACCAAGCAGGCGGCCGACTGATCCTTGCCGGAGTCCAACCCCCGCTCGCGAAGATCGCCACCGACACCGGACTCGCCGACGACCTCGGCCCCGGCGGCATCATGCCCGCCACCGGCGTCCTCTTCGGCCCGCTCGAATCCGCTCTGCACGACGCCGGCTCCTGGCTCAGCACCCGCCCCGGCAGCCGACCCCGGCCCCGCCCTGACACCGGCGAGCAGGGCCCGACCCCCCAGCCGTAAAGACGCCGACCTCAACCACCGCCGCGAGTCCTCAACTGAGCTGTACTGATCTTCGTGGAGTCCCTGATGTCTGGGTTTGTTACGATCCAGGCGTAAGGAGAACCACGAGCAGTGCCAGCACCACGCAAGTACCCCGATGAACTCCGTGAACGCGCCGTGCGCGAGGTCCGCTCGAGCGGCCGCCCGGTGGCCCACGTCGCCCGCGACCTGGGCATCCATAAGGAGGCCCTGCGGTCCTGGGTCCGCCAGGCCGAGGCCGACGCCGGCGAGGCGAGCGGGACGACCACCTACTGACTTCGGCGTTTCAGGGTGATGGTGGTGGCAGGTCCAGGGACAGGCCGGTGCCGGCGAGGAAGCCGTCGAGGATGTCGGGGCGGTACCGGAGTCGTTTGAGCCGGTTGCGGACGAGGGCTTCGAGGCGGTCGACGGCGACTGAGGAGAGGTTGGCCAGGCTGAGCTTGACGTGCGCCCAGAGCCACTCCACGGGGTTCAGGTCCGGCGCGTATGCGGGCAGGATGTAGACGGTCAGCCAGTTCCTGGCGGCGACCAACTCGCGCATCGCGTGGGAGACATGGGTGTTCAGGCGGTCCCAGACCAGCACGATCGGCGCCTTGGCCAGGTGGTGGATGCCGTCGATCAGGCCGATGTAGTCGCGCTCGGACAGGCTCCTCCGCTCGCCCTTGCGGCCGGTGTGCCGCCGGATGCGGTGGGACAGCCGCGTTCGGGAGCCGGGTCGCACGGCGATCAGCCCCGCGACCGAGACGCGTCCGGAGCGGTTGCCGGAGACCTTCAGTGTGCGGCCGGGCCCTGGTCCAGATACGCGGCGAGCTTCTCCAGGCAGCGCGCCGACAGGCGGCACCGCGACCCACCCGGGCCGCGCGATGCGTGACGGTCGCGATGCGAGCGCGTGCTGCGACGAGTGCGGGGCGCCGCTCACGGTCCGGTCCACCGGTCGCCCGGTGCGCTACTGCGGGCCCACCTGCCGGCAGCGGGCCCGGCGCCGCGGAATCGCGCGCTGAACCTGACGCTGCGGCAGGATCCGGAGCCGGAGTTCGCTCTCGCGCCGCCGGCTTCCGGAGCCGCCGACCGCGCGGACGGGCTCCACGCCGAGACCGTCCGGCTTCGCTCGGTCGCACCGGCCGTTCTCCTGGTGGAGGCCGCTCCGGGCCGGCGCCTGCCCGAGCTGCCACCTCGACACCGCGGTCGCCGCACCGACCTGACCGACTGCTACCAGCGTTCCAGCACGCGGGAGAGGAACCGCCGGGTCGACTCCTGGCGGGGCTCGGTGAGCACCTGCTCCGCGGTGCCCTTTTCACGGATCACGCCGTCCTGGAGGAAGCAGACCTGGTCGGCGGCCTGGCGGGCGAAGCCCATCTCGTGCGTGGCCATCAGGATCGTCAGGCCACGCTCCTTCAGGTCCGAGACGACGTCCAGCACTTCGCCCACCAGTTCGGGGTCGAGCGCCGAGGTGATCTCGTCGAAGAGCAGCACCTGCGGGTCGGTGGCCAGGGCCCGCGCGATCGCGGCCCGCTGCTGCTGGCCGCCGGAGAGCCGGTCCGGGTAGTCGTGAGCCTTGTCCGCCAGGCCCAACCTGGCGAGCAGTTCGCGGGCCGACTCCTCGGCCTGCTTGCGCGCCACCTTGTGCACCTGGCGAGGTGCGAGGGTGATGTTGTCGAGCACGCTCAGGTGCGGGAACAGGTTGTACGCCTGGAAGACGATGCCGATCCGGCGGCGGGCCAGGTTCGCGTCCAGGCGGGGGTCGGTCAGCTCGGTCCCGCCCAGGTGGATGGTGCCGTCGTCGACGGTGTCGAGCAGGTCGACGCAACGGAGCAGGGTGGACTTGCCCGAACCGGATCCACCGATCAGGCAGACCACCTGGTGCTCGGCGACATCCAGGTCGATCGAGCGCAGCACCAGGCGCGAGCCGTGGGCCTTGCGCAACTGGCGGATCCGCAGCAGTGGCTCGTTCACCGGCCGGCCTCCGCCCAGGTGCGCTGCGCCGCGCGGCGCTGCAGTCGGTCGGCGTACCTGGTCAGCGGGATGGTCACCGCGATGAAGAGGACCGCCGCCCCCAGGTAGGGGGTGTAGTTGAAGTCGTAGCTCGACTTGATCTGCGCGGCCCGCAGCGCCTCCAGCGGCCCGAGGACGGCCACCAGCGCGGTGTCCTTCTGCAGGGCGATGAAGTCGTTGAGCAGGGGCGGCAGGACGTTGCGCACCGCCTGCGGGAGGATCACCCGGCGCAGGGTCTGCCACTCGCTGAGCCCGAGCGCCCGCGCGGCGCTGCGCTGGGCGGGGTGGACCGAGTTCAGGCCCGCCCGCAGCACCTCGCCGACGTAGGCGGCGTAGGAGAGCACCAGTGCGATGACCCCGAGCACCCAGGGCTGGGAGGGGGTGCCCTGCAACTGGAGGGCCGGCAGGCCGAAGCCGACCAGGAAGACCAGCAGCAGGGTCGGCACTCCCCGGAACACGTCCACGAAGAGGGTCGCGGCCAGGCGCAGCGGCTGCAGGCCGGGCGCCCGGGTGATCCGGACCAGGGCGAGCAGCAGGCCCAGGACGAGGATCAGCACCTCGGCGATCAGGAACATCTGGACGTTGAGCCAGAAACCGTCCAGGACGGCGGGGAAGGTCCTGCGGAACTCCGCGCCGTCCAGGAAGCGGCTGTGCAGCCGGTCCCAGCCGGGCGAGGCGACCACGGCCGCCGCCACCGCGACCAGGCCGGCCAGCGTGCACAGGGTGGCGATCCACCGGTTGCGGCGCTGGCGGGCGCGGCGGAACCGCTCCCGCTCGCGTTGCCGTTCGCTGGGCCGGTACTGCTCGTCCTGCGGGGCGGCCTGCGGGTCGGCCTGCCGGTCCGGTTCGCCCGCCTCGACCGTGGTCGCGTCCTTCATCGTGCGGCCCCTGCTACGGCTTGAGTTCGGGGGCGTTGGCCGAAGCCGACAGCCACGTGGTGGTGAGCTTGTCCAGCGTGCCGTCGGTCTTGAGCGCGGCCAGCGCCTGGTTGACGCACGCGGTCAGCCCACTGTCCTTGCCAAGCAGCAGGCCGAACTGCTCGGGCGTGCCGTGGTCGTAGTTGAACTGGCCCAGGATCTTGCCGCCCTGAACCTGGGCGTTGGCCAGGTAGAACACCGTCGGCAGGTCGGTGACGAGCGCGTCGATCTGGCCGTTCTGCAGGGCGTTGACCTCGTCGTCGGTGGTGTTGAAGACGCTCGGCTGCTGGCTGGGCTTGATCTCGTCGAGCGCCGCCTGGTAGCTGGTGGTGGCCACCTGCACGCCGATCCTGGCGTCCTTGAGCGCCGCCAGCGAGGTGGCGCCCGCGTACTTGGACTTGTCCAGCACCAGGACGGCCTGGTTGGCCGTGTAGTAGGTGGTGGAGAAGTCCACCGCCTTCGCCCGCTCCGGGGTGGCGGAGATCTGGTTGATGTCGAAGTCGAAGTTCTTCGGCCCCGGGGCGTAGGAGTTGTCGAACGGTTCGACCACCCACTTCACCTTGTCCGGGCCGAAGCCGAGCTTGCCCGCCACCGCGTAGGCCACGGCGCTTTCGAAGCCCTTGCCATCGGACGGGTCGTTGTTGTCGAACCACGGCGCGTAGGCCGGCGAGTCGGTGGCGATGGTCAGCTGCCCCTGCTGGTGCAGGCTCGGGCTGGTCGCGCAGTTGCCGGTGTCCGAGGCGCCGGCCTTGGCCGTGCTCTGGGGCTGCGGAGCGCAGGCGGACGCCGCCAGCACCACGGCCGCACCGAGCGACACGGCGAGGGACGAACGCGAAATGGACGAACGCGAAATGGAGGAGCGGGAAAGGGGCACGGGAGTTCCTCTGGAAAAGCTGTCCGAAATGAGACGGTACGTGAGAAGAGAGGTGGGGCAGCGCGCTCAGCGACACAGGTCGGCGGCGCAGCGCACGTGGTCAACGTGCCGACGGCGTACCAAGCAGGGGATTCCGGACATGCGGGTCAGCATTCCGGGCAGTGCGGTGCGATGTCAATCGCGGTGGCCGTCATTCGAGACGCCGGTAAAGCGTCAACCCGTGACAGCGAGGACGTGGTCGCCTTCGCGCAGGCCGAACAGTTCGGCCGCGGACCCACCCCGCACGACCAGTTCGGCGAAACCGACGCCCGAGCTCCCGGTGGTGATGCCCGGCTCGCCGTACGGCACGTCGGGCAGGCGGTCGTAACAGCGCACCTGGATCCGGCGGCCGTCGCGGGCGCTGTGGACGGCCAGGCCGGCCGCGCCGCGGTGGCCGGGAATGGCGGCGACCGGGCGGTCCAGCTTGCAGTTGCCGAAGTTGTCCACCACCGCGACCCGCACCGCGCCACCCGCCGCCGGCCGGTCGGCCTCGACGAGGGGGTGCGGCCGGGCCGGGACGGGACGGCGGTCGACCAGCCAGCGGGCCAGCAACGGCACGTACCACAGGCTGCGGAACTGGGTCCGGGTGATCTCCTCCACCTGGTCCCGCGTCAGCTCGGCCCACTGGGCGGTGGCCGCCTCCAGCACCTCGCGCACGTCGGTGACCTGGACCTCCGCCAACTCCAGGTAGGCCGACAGCGGCGCGAGGACCCGCGGGTTCAGGGTGCTGATCACCAGGTGCTTCTTGTGGCGGAAGTAGCAGAACGGCGCTCCGTTGGGCCAGGAGCCGTCCCTGGGCGCGATGTTGACCAGCACGACGATCGGGTGGACCGGCTCGCCGGTGAGCTCGGTGGACCGCAGCAGGTCGAGCAGCGTGAGCGCGGCGACGCCCTCCGGGTCCGGCCCGGTCAGCGGCAGGAGGGTCGGCGTGGCCCCGAAGAGGGCGGCGATCCTCGCCGACTGCCGGGCCACCGCGTTGGGGTCGGCACAGTCGGTGAGCGAGATGACCGGGGGACGGGTCATGGCGGTGTTCTCCCTGTGGATGGAGGCGACTGCGCGGGGCAGCGCGGGAACGGCTGGGGACGGGCGGGGCGGCGGAGCGGCGAACCAGGGAGGTGACGGGGGCGAACGAAAAACGGACCCCCCGTTGCCGGAGGGTCCGTCGCGTCCTGCGCGCACACGGCTTCGCTAGCGAAGCGCCTCCGACATTCGGGGCATCATTCGCATCATGGCGAGGGCGGCAGTGTGCTGCATGAGTGGGACGGTACCACCGCGGTCCTGCGCCCGGCTCACCCTGACCATTCCGTGGACAGCGGCCCCTCCGACTGACCGCTCACGGCGCGCGGGCGCTCGGCTTGCGTTCGACCTCGCTGGGCAAGCCGGCGAACCGTTTCGGCTCCGGATTGCACGACTCTTGACGGCCGCTCATCGCCGCCCCTACGGTCGGCGGCAGAAAGTTTCCAGCAAGTTTCATAGAGTTTGCAGCAAGGCGCGGCTCCCCCGGCATGCCATGCCATGCCCTCCCCACCCCCTCCCCACCACCTCCCTGCCGGGCGTCGGTTCCGGCTGCCCCCACAGCACGCCCGGACCCCCCTCCACCGCCCTGCAGCGCTCCCGCCCCCACAGGAGACACCGTGCACCATCTCGACAGCCCCGGTTCCGCGCCGCGCGGACACCGCGCTCCGCTCCGGTCAGGCCGACGCGTCACCGCCGCGGCCCTCGCCGCTCTGACGGCCGGCGCCGGCCTGCTCTCCGCCCCCTCGACCGCCGGGGCGACCACACCCGGCACCAAGACCGTCACCGTCACGCTCTTCGAGTGGTCCTACGCCTCGGTGGCCAAGGAGTGCACCAACTTCCTCGGCCCGAAGGGCTACGGCTACGTCGAGGTGTCACCGCCCCAGGAGCACATCCAGGGCAGCCAGTGGTGGACCTCGTACCAGCCGGTCAGCTACAAGATCGCCGGACGGCTGGGCGACGCCACGGCGTTCTCGAACATGGTCAACGCCTGCCACGCCGCGGGCGTCAAGGTCGTCGCCGACGCCGTCGTCAACCACATGAGTGCCGGCTCCGGGACGGGCACCGGCGGGACGGTGTACACCAAGTACAACTACCCGGGCTACTACCAGGACCAGGACTTCCACTCCTGCCGCAGCAACATCAGCAACTACGCCGACCGTTCGAACGTGCAGAACTGCGAGCTGTCCGGCCTCGCGGACCTGGACACCGGCAGCGACTACGTCCGCTCCACCATCGCCGCGTACCTCAACAGCCTGATCGCCAAGGGCGTCGACGGCTTCCGCATCGACGCGGCCAAGCACATCGCGGCCACCGATCTCTCGGCCATCAAGGCCAAGTTGACCAACCCGGGCATCTACTGGGCGCAGGAGGTCATCTACGGCAGCGGCGAGGCCGTTCAGCCGGGCGAGTACACCGGCACCGGCGACGTGGACGCCTTCATGGGCGCCTACGACCTGAAGCGCATCTTCAGCAGCGAGAAGCTGGCCTACCTGAACAACTGGAACGACTCCTGGGGCGCCGGCTACCTGCCCAGCGCCAACTCCCGTACGTTCACCGACAACTGGGACACCGAACGGAACGGGTCCACGCTCAACTACAAGTACGGCAACACCTACACCCTCGCCAACGTCTACCTGCTGGCGTGGCCCTACGGGTCGCCGAACGTGTACTCCGGCTACGAGTTCACCGACATCGACGCCGGCCCGCCCAACGGCGGCGCCGTCACGGCGTGCTACCAGGACGGCTGGAAGTGCCAGCACGAGTGGCGGCAGATCGCCAACATGGTCGGCTTCCGCAACGCCGTCAACGGCACCGCGGTGACCAACTGGTGGTCCAACGGCAACAACGCGATCGCATTCGGCCGCGGCAGCAAGGGCTATGTGGCCATCAACCACGAGTCCGGGCCGATCACGCAGACGTTCCAGACCTCGCTGCCGGCCGGCAGCTACTGCGACGTCCAGCACGGCGACCCGAGCAGCGGCGGCGGGTGCAGCGGGCCGCGCTACACCGTGGCGTCCGACGGCACTTTCACCGCCACCATCGGCGCGGGCGATGCCGTCGCCCTCTACGTGGGAGCGGGCAACTGACGTCGCACAGGCAGTGAGTACGGCGGGGCCCCGAGGCTGCGGATCACCTCGGGGCCCCCGGCCGTGGCGGGGACGGCTGTCGCGGGTCGGAGCCCCCGGGGCCGCTTCGAGCCGCTGCCCGCGCCGACCTGCGCTCTCGCCGACCCGGCCACCACGACTACTGGGGCACGGAAGGACGCCGGGCAGGGCCGCGAGGTGTTCGGCGGTGCCGGGGCGTTCGCGGTCGGCCTCCAGTAGTGGGCCGGGCCGCGTCGACGGTCGGAGCGGTGTGGATCGGCTTGACTGGAGTCGTGTTCCGTCGAGGGCGGAGAGGATCACCAGGAAGCTGGCGCTGTTGACCTTGCCGTTGGTGTCGCAGCTGAACGCGGTCAGGGTCAGTTCGGCAGAGCCTCCCTCGCCTGTCCAGGACAGGCCGCCGCCGCTCTGGGTGACAGGGGCGTCCGTGGACCCCGGTGCCCACTGCCGTCCACGGGGTCACCGAGCAGGCCCAGGTGACAGTCTCGGTGAAGCCACCACGCTGCACTGCACCCCGCCATGTGGCAGCCTTCCCTCCATTCCCGCCCGTAGAGACGGAGAGGGTGCTCATGCTGGAATCATTCGGAGTCGCCCCGATCGTGGAGCAGGTGTATCGCGCCCTGCTCCAGAGCCCGCGGTTCAATTCCCGCGATCTTGCTGACCGACTCGACTGCCGCCCGGACGAGATCTGGAACGCCGTACAGGAACTGGCCCGACTCACGTTGATGCGGCCGTCCTGTGAGGATCCACAAGTCCTGCGAGCAGTCCCGCTCAAGTTCGGCCTGGAGATACTGCAGGCTCGACAGGAGGCCGACCTCCTCGCCCAGCCGCGCCAACCGGAGCAGTGAGGGGCCCCAGCCGCCGGTCGGGGCCCATCGGTCGCGGCGCGTCAGCGGGTGACGACGGGGAAGTTCGGGTCGGGTTCGTCGAGGACGCCCATGAGCGCCGTGAGCACCTCGGCGTCGCCGGTGACCGTCACGCCGTCCAGGCCGCGGCCGGCCAGCATCGTCATGAACTGCGGCTTGGTGAGGGTGAAGGTCGCGTCGGGGGTGTTGGCCCCCGCAGTGGCGAGGGCGGTGTATGAGAGCACGCCGTTGGTCAGGGTGAGCCGGTAGCGCTCGTCCAGGTCGGTGAAGTGCCAGTCCGTGACGATCCGCAGGTCCCATGCCTTGGGGCCGTCGACGCGGATGGCGAGCGAGTCGAAGAACTGCGGGACCGTCAAGGCGCCCATCAGGCTGGAGGCGTGGATCCCGGTCGGGATGACGCCGTGGCGCAGCTCGTGCGCGCCGACCAGGTAGCAGTTGCGCCAGGTGCCGTTCTCGGCGCCGAAGCCGAGCTGTTCGAAGACGTCGGCAAGTCGGCTCTTCGCCTCGGTGCTCTCCGGCGCGGCAAAGACCGCGTGCTTGAGCAACTGCGCTGCGAAGCGCAGGTCGCCGTCGACGGCGTAGGCGCGGGCCTTGGAAAGGACCTGGTCCACCCCGCCCATGCAGTCGACGTAGCGCTTGGCCGTCTCGACCGGCGGGTGCTCCCACAGGTCGGCCGGGTGGCCGGAGTACCAGCCCAGATAGCGCTGGTAGACCGCCTTCACATTGTGGCTGACCGAGCCGTAGTAGCCGTGGGTGTGCCACGCGGCCTGCAGCGCCGGCGGCATCTCGATCATCTCGGCGATCTCGGCGCCGACATAGCCCTTGTTCATCAGCCGCAGCGTCTGGTCGTGCAGGTACGCGTAGAGGTCGCGCTGGAGGGCCAGGAAGGAGCGAATGTTCTCGGCGCCCCAAGTGGGCCAGTGGTGCGAGGCGAAGACGACCTCGGCCTGGTCTGCGAAGAGCCCCAGTGCCTCGCCCAGGTAGTGCGACCACACGTGCGCGTCACGGACCAGGGCGCCGCGCAGGGTGAGGATGTTGTGCAGGGTGTGGGTGGCGTTCTCCGCCATGCACAGCGCCCGGTGGTCGGGGAGCAGGAAGTTCATCTCGGAGGGCGCTTCGGTGCCTGGCGTCATCTGGAAGACGAAGCGGACTCCGTCGACAGTGGCCTCCTCCCCCGTGGTCGTGATCGACTTCGTCGGCGGGACCAGGTCCTGGGTGCCGCCCGACCCGGTGAAGCCAAGTCCCATGCTGACCAGCGCCTCCGGTCCGCGCCGCATCCCCAGTGCGCCGTAGTAGCTGCCGCGCCGCAGCATCGCGGTGCCGGCGTAGACGTTCTCCGCCACCGACTCGGCCATGAAGCCCTCCGGCGCCAGGATCGGTGCGGTCGAGCCTTCCTCCAGCACTCCGCGGATGCCGCCGAAGTGGTCGATGTGCGAGTGCGTGTAGATCACACCGGTCACCGGCCGGTCGCCGCGCACCCTCCGGTAGAGCGCCAGACCCGCGGCCGCGCACTCCGCGGAGATCAGCGGATCGACGGCGATCACGCCGGTGTCACCCTCGATGAGGGTCATGTTCGACAGGTCGAAGCCACGGATCTGGAACACGCCGTCAGTGACCTGGTACAGCCCGGCCCGGGCGCAGAGCTGCGACTGCCGCCACAGGCTCGGGTTGACGGTCCGGGGGCAGTCGCCCTCCAGGAACGCGGTGTCGCTGAAGTCCCAGGCGACCCGGCCGTCGGCGGTGGTGATCTTCTCGTGCTCCGGCGGGGCCAGGAATCCCCGGTCGGCGTTCTCGAAGTCGGTACGGTCGGCGAGGTCGGGAGTGGTCACGTCGTCTCCTTGCGTGGGGCGTGGGGGCTCGCGAGCCATCCTCCGTTCAGTCGGGCGGAACCCCCACCGCGCGTACGCCATTCGGACCGATGATCCCGTCGTCGAAGGCGGTGAGGCCGCGCAGTGCCGCGATGATGCCGACGCGGGTCAGGTCCTTGTTCGCACAGGCGGCGGACTATTGCGTTGACGCCTGCGGCCTTGAGCGCAGTGACCTGGGCAGTCATGTCGGTGGGCCGAGGTGACGGTCTGCTCCACCCGCGAGAGGCCGATCCGCCGTTCAAGCGAAGCAGACGCCGAAGCGGAAACCAGCCGTCAGGTCGAGGACCACGACCCCAGCCTGCTCGGCTTCAGGCCAGGGCGACGACAAGTGAGGCGTAGGACGGGATCATCACCTTCCTGGCATAGCTGCGCGAGACGATCCGGTACGGGCGACGGGCCTCACAGACCGCCGCGACCATCCGGGCGACCTCCGCCCGCGCCACAGGCGCACCCAGGCACAGGTGCCGGCCCGCGCCGAACCACAGCTGGCGCGTGCGTGGGTCGTACGGGCGCGCCAGATCGAACCCGCCCGCCGCGTTGTCGGCGGCGTAGGTCATGAGCAGGATCCGCTCGCCCCTGTGCAGCCGGCGCCCGGCCAGCGTCACATCGGCGCTGACGTGCCGTCCGATCACCGGCGCGGGCGTGGCCACCCGCAGTCCCTCGCGGACCGCGTCGTGGATCAGCTCCGGTGCCGCGAGGAGCGATTCCTGCTGACCGGTGTCATGGAGCAGCGCGATGGTCCGCGCCATGGCACTGGCAGCGGTCTGGGTGCCCGCGACGAGCAGCAGCGAGGCGAGTCCGCCGGCCTCCTCCAGCGTGAGCCCCGCCTCGCGGCACCGACCGAGGAGGGTGTCCGTGCCGGCGCCGGCGAACGCTGCCGGGACGCCGCGGGTCAGGGTTCTGAGGATCCGGCGGGCCGTGGCGACCCGTTCCGGTGACAGCTCGGTCGAGACGGCCGAGTCGCGGGCCAGCGCGGCCAGCCGTACCCCGGCGGCGAAGGTCTCCAGGCAGGTCGAGTCCGGACTGCCCGGCGAGAGTTGAAGACCCAGCAGGTCACTGATCAAGCGCCCGACGGCCAGCCTGGCCGCCGCGGCGATGTCGACCGTCGCGCCGGCCGCGAGGCGCTCGGCGAGGTCGGCGTAGACCGTCCCGGCGGCCCGTTCGACCAGCGCCGCCGAGTTCTCCTCGGTGAACAGATCCCGGGCTCGCCGGCGCAGGTCCGCGTGGCCGGCTCCGTCGAAGAGGCGGGAGACGTACGGGCCGAGGATCTGTTCCCACAGGTGACCCACACCGCCCTCGCCGAGCAGGGTGAAGTGCTCGTGATCATTCAGTACGGCCCGGATGAGCGTCGGCTCGCTCGCCACCCAGCCGACCCGCGGCACCCGCCGCAGCGGCCCGAACCGAGGTGTCGCGGCGATTTCGGTCAGCGCCCACAGGCCCGGTCGGCTGGCCCACAGGAGTCTGCTCTCGTGCCGATGTGCTCGATGTGCTCGATGTGCTGTTGATCGCATCAAAAGGAGTCCGGTGTGGGATCGGGGGCTTCGGTGACGTGGCGGACGGCGAAGGATCCGGCCGCCTCGGACTGGTACGGATACGACGTGACGAGGCCCGCCAGCAACGCGACTCGCCAGGTCGGGACGACGGGGTGTTCGTGACCGTTGTTGTCCGGATGGCCCTGGACGCCTCGGGTCCTCGGGTCCTCGGGGAGTGATGTGCCTCGCGGCCCGGTCCGAGCCGACCAGCACGACCGGCGTGGACCCGAATAGCGCCATGAGGCCATAGCGCGGCCGGGCACCCGGTTCCCTCTTCTCCCCCTCATCAGTACGCATCGCCAACAGCCTCCCGGTAGCCCGGGAGCGTGTCCTGAGTACGGATACTCACCTTCACGCCCCGCTCGGTGCTCCGTCTGCATGCGCCCGACCGGACCGCCACTCGCAACCAGGTGATCATTCGGCGAAGTGACTGTTCGGCCCACAGGACGGTGCCAGACACACGGCCGAGCCGGCCCCCTGCTCCGCCACGGCTTCCTCCTCCAGTGGCCACACCCAGCACTGTCGGTGATCTTCCCCGCTCGAGTACGTAGATGTTGTCGGCGTTGCGTACGGAGGAGAAGCGGTGGGTGACGAGGAGGACGGCGTGGTTCCTCCCCGACCCCACCACCGCCTGGCGCCTGTGCCCCGGCTGCGGAACCGACGCCGCGCTGGCCACCCTGCACGTCTACGACGGAGCGGTTGATGGAGTACTCCGAGTCCCCCAGCGAGTACCACCCCGGCGGCCGGCCCGCGGTCTTCCTGGCAGGCGACATCAGCGGGTGCCCCGACTGGCAGGCCGAAGCGGCCGGGCTGTTCGGCGACGATCCGGTCACCGGCACCGCCCCCGAGCTGGTGCTCTGTTCGACCGCGGCCCGCTGCCGCGCGACGTGGAAGCAGACCGCGGCCGAGCTGTCGAAGCGGCCCCGGCCGACTCGGTAAGTACGGTCAGGCGGCGACCCCTGGGCCGGGTGGCGGGTCTGTCGCCGCCTGCCAACGGGTCGCGGGCGGCCGACGTGCGGTGGCCGGCAGCGCCTCGGCTGCCGCGCCGCCATCCGCGCGAGGCAGCAGGAGCGGCGTACGGGGAGGCGCCGGCCGCCGGGCCGCATCCATTCGCCTCGATGACGTATCCCGCCGCTCCCTGACGGCGTGCCAGGTCGTCCTCGCCTGGGAACGGTGCTTAGGGTGGCGGTGAGGAGGCGGAGCATGCGGGTAGGTCTGCACGCGCTCGGCATCGGTGACGGCGCCCGTCCGGAGGTGATCCGGGCCGTGGCCGCAGCTGCGGAGGCGCACGGTTTCGACCGGCTGTGGTGCGGCGAGCACGTGGTTCTGGTGGACGCCCCCGCCTCGCACTACCCGTACTCCCCCGACGGCCGGATCGCCGTGCCTCCGGACACGGACTGGCTGGACCCACTCCTCGCGCTGAGCTTCGCCGCAGCGGTCACCAGCCGGATCGAGCTCGCGACCGGCGTCCTGCTGCTCCCCGAGCACAACCCGGTCGTGGTCGCCAAGCAGGCCGCCACGCTCGACGTCTTGTCCGCCGGCCGGTTCAGCCTCGGGATCGGGGTCGGCTGGTCGGCCGAGGAGTTCACCGCCCTCGGTGTCCCGTTCGATGGACGCGGGCGCCGCACCGACGAGTACCTCGCCGCGATGCGCGCCTTGTGGTCGGACGACCCGGCCTCCTTCACCGGGGAGTTCACCCGCTTCGACGCGATCCGGGTCAACCCCAAGCCGCTGCGCGGCGGACACCTGCCCGTCCTGGTCGGCGGCAACAGCGCCACCGCCCTGCGTCGTGCGGCGGCGCTCGCCGACGGCTGGTACGGCTTCAACGTGCCGATGGCCGACGTCCCGGCGCACGTCGCCGTGCTCGCCGAGGAGTGCGCCCGCCACGGCCGCGCCATCGACGGCCTCACCATCGCCGTGGCGCCGCGCGACGCAACCCCGGAGCACCTGGCCGAACTCGCCGCGGCGTCCGTCACCGAACTCGTCGTCGTCGCCGCACCCCCGCCGACCCCCGAGGAGGCTACGGCGTGGGTCGGCGAGCTCGCCCGGACCTGGCTTCGCACAGCCGGATGAGACATCCCCTCGCCGAGTGCCGCTGCGGCCCGCGGACCCGCCGAGGCAGGTCACGAGCCGCCGGAGCCCGTCGTGCGGCGGTGTTCGGTACGGACGTGCCGCTGTTCGGCGCGCGCGGGCACGGACCGTGGGCCTGTTCCTACCCGGATACCGTCCGGCCACGGCACAGGGACGCCGCCGCGAGAAGGGACGGATGCGCGTGATCGCGCTGGCAGTCACCATGGGCACGCTCCTGGCCTGGTCCCTGGTCTCGGGCCGGCTGGCCCGGTGGAGCGTGACGGCTCCGGTCGTGATGACCGCGGCGGGGGTGGCGCTGACCGTCGGACCGCACCCCCTGGTCACGATCAGCCTGACCACGTCGAACGCCGAGCACGCGGTGGAGGTCATCCTCGCCGTCGCGCTCTTCGTCGACGCCACCGAGGTACCGGCCGGCGCCGTCCACCGGCAGCGGCGACTGCTGGCCCGCCTGCTGGTGCTGGCCCTCCCCCTCACGCTGGGCCTGGCCGTGCTGCTGGGCCGGCTGCTCTTCCCGGCCGGCGGCTGGTGGCTGGCGGCGGTGTTCGCCACGGTGACCGTGCCGATCGACCTCGCGCCCGCGGCCGACCTGATCCGCGACCCGCGCCTGCCGTCGTGGCTACGCGCGGTGCTGACGATCGAGAGCGGGCTGAACGACGGCATCGTCGCCCCGGTCTTCCTGCTGTGTCTGGCGGGCCTCGAGTCGCACGGCCTCCACGGCCCGGAGCCGACCGGGGAGTTGCACACCGCGTTCACCTCCCTGCTGTGGGCCCTGCTCGCGGGCCTGCTGGTCGGCAAGCCGGGCGGCTGGCTGCTCCGGCGCTCCTGGCGGGCCGGGTGGGCCCGGGAGTCCGCCGTCCGGCTGGGCATCGTCGCACTGCCGCTGGGCGCCTACGCGCTGGCCAACGTGCTGCACGGCAACGGCTTCGTGGCGGCGTTCGTCGCGGGGCTCGCTTTCACCCCGGCTTCCCGCAGCCTGCCGCCCAAGGCGCTGCACCTGGTCGGGGACCTGGGAACGCTGTTCTCGCTCGCGCTCTGGTTCGTCTTCGGCGAAGTGGTCACCACGGCCTTCACCGGCGACTTCGACGGCCGGGTGGTGGCGTACGCCGCAGTGGCCCTGACGTTGGTCCGGGTCACTCCGGTCCTGCTCTGCCTGCTCGGCACCGGGATCCCGCCGGCCGACCGCTGGCTGCTCGCCTGGCTCGGACCGCGCGGCCTGGCCTCCATCGTGTTCGGACTGCTCGCCTTCATCAGCCTGTCCGCCAGGTCCCCGCACGAGGCGGACCTGGCGGGCCAAGTGATGACGATGACGGTCCTGATGAGCTTGCTGCTGCACGGTCTTACCTACGGCCCCCTCGCCTCGCGATACGCCGCAGCCCGCTCCGGACTCACCGACCCCGCGTGGGAGGGAGGTTAGCTTGTCGCTTTACCTGCGGTGATCGACTTGAGGTTGTTCGAGCTGTCACCCACATGGGTCGTCGTCGACGCCCATGCCCGCCTGGTCATCGCGGCTGGCCAGCCCCTTCCGGGCAAGCCCAACCCTCGCCCGGGTGGTCCGCTCGGACTGCTCAGTGGCGTGGGAAGGGGTTCTCACCAGGCCCGCTGCTTGCGCTGCCGAGAATCGGTGTCCTCCAGGATCGAGAGCAGTCGGGTGCTTGTCTCGGGGCCCTGGTTGTGCCCGGCCTTGAGCGTGGGCTGCTGCCTCCGGCATTCGGCCGGTTCCGGGCCGTCTGGCGTGGTATCCCGCGGAGCGAGGAAGACCCTCAGCCGTGCGAGGCGATCGACCTCGCCGGACGGCCCGGCCAGGCGCTACGCCTCGGGCAGCGGCCGGACGGTCAGGTGGTAGTCCTGCAGGATCCGGCCGTCGTCGTCCAGCACGAGGAAGACCCGGGCCGCGAAGGCCACCTCGTCGGCCTCGGGGCCCTTGGCATGCGTCAGCTGGATGGTGAACATGACGACGTCGTCGTGAACGGTGACGTGGTCGTCGTCCGTGACGTGGTAGTCGCCGGTGGCGACGAACAGTCCGTGCGCCTCCGAGACCCGGTCGACCAGGCCGGCGCGGCCGCGGAACTGAGCGCCTTCGACGAACTCGACGCCGTCCGGCACCCACAGCTCGGCGACGGCGCGCTCGCGTGCGGCCGGGTCCGGCTCGTTCCACACGGCGACGTAGCGCTGCACGATCCGGTCGACGTCGATTGCGGTGGTCTGCGACATGGTGGGTCAACTCCGGTGTTCGGTGGGTGATCGGCCGGGTTCCGGCCGTGGGCACCAGGCTCGCGGCGGCCGTCGCGGGAGAGTCAAGGCAACCGTGCCGCCGAACTCTCCCCCTACCGGAGGCCGCACAATCGACAGGTGATCAGCTACCTGTCGATCGGGGACTTCTCCCGCGCCACCCACATGACCGTCAAAACCCTGCGCCACTACCACGAGATCGGGCTGCTGGAACCGGTCGACGTCGATCCTCAGACCGGCTACCGGCGCTACTCGGCCGAACAGATCCCCACCGCCCAGGTCGTACGCCGCTTCCGTGACCTCGGAATGCCCCTGGAGGAGATCCGGACCGTCCTGGCCACCGCCGACGTCCCCACCCGCAACCAGCACATCAACGCGCACCTGCACCGACTGGAGGAGGAGCTGGGCCGCACCCAGCGCGCCGTGGCGGCCTTGCGTGACCTCCTGTCTCCGCCGGCCGCCGCGGACTCGCCTGCGATCGAGCTGCGCAGCGTCGGCGCCGTCCAGGCCGCGGCGATCACGGCGACCGTCGATGCCCAGGACACCGGAGCGTGGTTTCAGGGCGCCCTCGGCGAGCTGTTCGCGACCGTGGCCGGCCAGGGGTTGCGGGAGACCGGCCACGCCGGCGGCGTGTACGCGGATGAGCTGTTCACCCTGCACCGCGGGCAGGCCACCGTCTTCGTGCCCTGTGATGGCCCCGTCCGGCCGGTCGGTCGAGTCACACCGCTGCTGGTCCCGGCAGTGGAGCTCGCCGTCCTCGAGCACTGCGGGCCGCCGTCCGAGGTCGACCGTGCCTACGGCACGCTGGCCGCCTACGTCACCCGCCACGCGCTCGCCGTCGACGGCCCGATCCGCGAGTACTACCTGGTCGGCCAACGCCACACATCGGACAGCGCACTGTGGCGGACCGAAGTCTGCTGGCCGGTCTTCCGCACCAGCGTCGCCGATCCGCAGAGGGCAGGCTGAGCTCCTGCGCCGCCATGCAGGTGCTGCCACTTCTCGGCGACACCTCACCGGTTCGCGCGGAGCGAGTCGCGGGAGTCGGCGCCGGCCTATCTGCGGAGGACCGCTTGCACCGCCGGGTGCCCGGCGTGGGGATCGAGCTGGAGCAGTTCCGGGCCGGCTGGTTGACCGACACGCTGGCAGAACTGACTCGACGCCAGGCGGGGGTTGAAGCTTTACCTCGCGGACGCCCGAACGCCACCCGCCCTCCGCCACCCTTGGGGCGCGCCCGAACTACCGGGCTCACCGTGGCGGTTGGGCACCAGGGGGACGGGGTGGTTCGGGCATGCGCGCGTTGAGACGGGTCCTGCTGACGGTGGCGGTGGTCATCGCGCTGGTCTGCTCGTTGATCCAGGCGACCTCCTCGGCGGCGGCCCTCGCCCAACCGGGCGGACTGCCCGGCCCGGTGGTGAGCAAACCGCTGCCGCCCGGACAGGTGACCGGCAAGCGCCAGCCCCCGAGCCAGGCCGCCACCCAGGCGCCCGCACCCGCCGGCGGCCCGCTGCACGACGCGCAGGAGCGGTTCAAGGCGGCGGTGGCCGAACGCCGGAAGCCGCAGCCAGTGGCGCCTGATCATCCGTCAACTCACCATCAGGCGACCGATCAACAGGTCCACCCGGTCGCCGCGGGAGTGACCGCCCCGGCCCGCACGACCGAGCCGCTGGCCACGTCCGCGGACACCACCGCCGTCAGTTACGGCGCCACCTACCAGATACTCGCCAGCCCCGACCCGGCGCCGCGCTACGACACCCCCGGCTACCAGCGGGTGCGGGTGACCAACACCTCCAACGTCACCTGGTCGGCCAGCAGCACCTACCTCGGCTACCACCTGCACTACGCCAACGGCAACGTCTACAACCTCAACGGCATCGGCACCGAGCTCACCTCGGACCTGCCGCCCGGCTACTACGTCGACATCGACGGGATGTTCGAGCAGCTGCCGGCCGGCTCCTTCCTGCTCAACTGGGACGTGCGGGTCGGCACCGGAGGCGGCGGCACCTCCTTCCTCAGCAGTTTCGGGGTGGTCGCCAGCCAGGCCGTCGCGATCACGGTGCCGCACTACGCGCCCACCGGCAGCATCTTCGGTCCGGCCAACAACTCCACCGTCGACAACCTCAGTCCTTACCTGACCGTCGACGTCAGTGCGGACAACACCCAGCCGAACTGGGTGGAGTACAAGGTCTGCCCGACCGCCGACACCACGGACCCGGCCTGCTGGGACCCGGGCTGGCGGAGCGTCACCATGGGCGGGTTCTACGGGACGACCAGCATCCAGCCGCCTGCCGGGGTGCTCAAGTGGAACACCACGTTCTACTGGCAGGCCCGGGTGAAGGACAACACCTACACCACGCCGTGGTCCGACCTGACCGCCTTCAGCCCCGTGGTCACCCCGGGTGCCAACACCCACCTGGGCCCGGGGCAGGCGGACCCGGTGGGCGTGGACCTGTACCAGGGCAACTACAGCCGCACCGAGACCGACGTCCAACTGCCGATCGACGGCACCACCTTGACCATCGCCCGGACGTACAACAGCGCCAGCAGCTCGATCGGCGCCTTCGGCCGCGGCTGGTCCTCGGTGCTGGACATGCGCCAGGACGTTGACAGCGCGGGCTTCCTGACGGTCAGCTACCCCGACGGACGGCAGATCCGCTACGGCCAGAACCCGGACGGAAGCTGGGTCCCCGCCTACGGCCAGCCGGACGAGGCGGTCTACGCCGGGCGCGGCTCGGTCACCATGCCCGACGGCACGGTCTACCTGTTCAACAGCGACGGCACCCTGGGCAGCATCAACGCCCCCGGCGGCCAGTCCACGTATCTGCGCTACAGCGGCGGGAAGCTGACCGGGATCGACCTCGGCGCCGTCCGCCACCTCTACGTCACCTGGGGCACCAGCCACCTCGCCGCCATCTCCACCGTCGGCGGCACCCCGCCGGTGCGCCAGGCCGGCGTGCAGACCTGGACCTACGGCTACACCCTGGACCAGCTGACCTCGGCCTGCAATCCGCGCTGGGACGTCACCGCCTGCACCACCTACCGGTACGGCAGCGACCAGCGGCTCAACCTGCTGACCCCGCCGAACGGCGCCGGCGAGGCCGTGTCGATCGGCTACGACTCCGGCACCGGTCGGGTCAGCCAGGTCGGCTACCCCGACCCGGCCGTGACGGGCGGCGACGTCTGGCGCTACGCGAAGAGCGACCCGATCGACACCAACGCCGACTACGTGGTCGCGGTGACCCAGCCCAGCGGGCTGGTCATGCGCTACCAGTACGGCGGCTGGGGACAGTTGCTCAACCGGTGGAGCAGCACGCCGACCCCGCAGAACTGGGACAACCAGGTCTGGACGTACGACGTCTTCGGCCGGGTGGCCGGGGTGATGGACGAGAACCAGAACCTCACCACCTACTACTACGACGGCTGGAACCACCTCACCACCATCGGCCGGTACCGGGACCCGCAGACCCTGGTCAACACCAGCTACCTGTACTTCACCGGCGACTCCGGTCAGGCCTACAACCCGGCCGACCCCAGGTCCGGCAAGGTGCTGCAGACCTCGGATGCCGACCACCACCTGACCACGATGGCGTACAACTCCTTCGGCCAGCTGACCAGCCGCACCACCCCCGGCACCGCCGCGGCACCGAACGGCGCGACCACCACCTACCAGTACACCTGCGACTCCGGCAGCGGCCGCAACCCCACCCTGGCCCCGGTGGTGGTGAACGACCCGGCCAACGCGGGCGCGCTGCAGGCCTGCGGCCTGCTCGCCTCCGTGACCGGCCCGGACGGCCAGGTCACCGGCTACGGCTACGACGCCTACGGCGAGCAGACCAGGATCACCACGGCCACCGGTGAGGTGACCGACCAGTTCTACGACGGCTTCGGCCACCTGACCCGCAAGCTGGTCACCGAACCGGACGGCACCCCGGCCAGCGAGACGGACTACGTCTACGACGGCGCCGGCCACCTGGTCGGCGAGGCGGACCCGGCCGTGGTCAATCCGGTCACCGGTGTGACCCACCAGAAGAAGACCAGCAGCAGCTACGACAAGGACGGCAACCTGCTCACCAGCACGGTGTCCGACGCCACCGCGACCACGGCCGGCGGGGACCCGGCGCGGACCACGGTCTACGGCTACGACGTCCGCGGCCGGCAGAACTCGGTGACCGTCAACGGCGTGCGCACCGCGAGCAAGTCCTACGACGGTGACGGCAACCTGGTCACCTCGACCGACGGCATCGGCACCACCTTCCAGTACACCTACGAGCAGTACCACGGCTGGCTGCTGGACATCGCGATCCCCGCCTTCGCCGACAACCCGGCCGCCCCGACCACCACCCGCCGGGTGGACGTGGCCAGTTACTCCTACGACCCGGCGGGCCGACTGGCTTCCGCGACCGACGCGATGGGCGCCCGGGTCCTCTACACGTACACCGCCGACAACCTGAAGCTCAGCGAGACCTTCGACAGCTACCTGGACACGCCCACCTCGACACCGCGTCAACTGGTGCTGCACCAGTACACCTACGACCCGGCCGGCAACGTCCTGAGCGACCTGGCCGGCGGCACCCGCACCACCTCCTACGCCTATGACAACACCAACGCCCTGCTCAGCAGCACGGTCGACCCGAGCGGGCTGAACCGGACCGCCAGCAGTAGCTACGACGTGGCCGGCCGGCTGCTCAGCAGTACGCTGTCCAACAGCACCAGGACCGAGACCAGCAGCCAGCAGTACGACCCGGTCGGCCGGCTGGTCCGCGCGGTCGTGCACAACGACGCCACCGCGGACCTGGTGACCGCCTACACCCGCGACGCGCGCGGCCAGGTGCTCACCGTCACCGATCCGCGCGGAACCGCTACTGCCACCCCGGACCCGGCCTACACCACCACCAACGCCTACGACGCGCTGGGCCGGCTGAGCACCGTCACCGAGCCGAAGCTCTCGGTCGAGGACGGCAGCGGCGCCGGCGCCGTCACGGCGACGCCCGCGACCACCCGTGGTTACGACACCTTCGGCGAGCTCACCGACGTCAAGGACCCGCGGGGCAACGTCACGCACACCACCTACGACGGTTTCGGGCGCCGGGCCCAGACCACCTACCCGACCTCCACCGAGCCGAACGGGACCCAGGTCACCCCGCACGAGAGCTGGACCTACGACGCCAACGGCAACGTGCTCAGCCACACCGACAAGCTGGGCCAGCGCACCGATCTCGGCTATGACGGCCGCAACCGCCCGATCAGGCTGACCGCGCCCGCGGCCGTGGCCGGCGGTACCCGCGGCACCACCACGTACGCCTGGAACGACGGCGGCAAGCTGCTCTCCGAGATCGACCCGACCGGCGCGCAGACCCTGCACACGTACGACCAGATGGGCCGGGTGTCCAGCACCACCACGGTCGAACGGTACCTGCCCGGCGCCGCGACCACTCCGGCCCAGTACACCACCAGCTACCTCTACGACCCGTTCGGCGACCTGCTCTCGCAGATGTCGGGCGGCAGCGGGGTCAGCTACGGCTACGACGCGGTCGGCGAGAAGGTCACCGAGACCGTGCTGGGCCGGAGCACCACCGGCTTCGGCTACGACGTGGCCGGCCGGCTGGTGCGCACCACCGACGCCCTGGGCCGGCACCGCGACACCAGCTACGACCTGGCGGGCCGACGGATCCGGCAGACCTCCTACGACCCGAACAACACCGCGGTCACCACAGCCGCCTGGACCAACGACGCGGCTGGCAATCCGACCGCCATCACCGACCCCGACGGCAAGGTATGGCAGGCAAGTTACGACGCCGCCTCACAAGTGGCGCGGCTCACCGACCCGGTGCCCACCGACGCCAACGGCACCGTGCTGCCCGCCCCGAGCACCTCCTTCGGCTACGACGCCAACGGAAACCGCACCCGCGTCACCGACGGCGACAGCAACGCCACGCTGACCGCGTACAACGCGTGGAACCAGCCCTCGGTGACCGTCGAGCCGGCCACCACCGCCCACCCGGCCCTGGCCGACCGCACCTGGACGACCAGCTACAACGCGCTCGGCGAGCCGGTGGCCATGACCGCGCCGGGCGGGGTGACCAGTGCGGCCGGGTACGACCTGCTCGGCGAGCTGACCAGCCAGAGCGGCACCGGAGCCGAAGCCTCCACCTTCATCCGCCAGTTCGGCTACGACCTGGACGGCCGGATGACCTCGGTCGACGCGCCGTACGGCGCCGAGAACTTCGTCTACAACGACCGCGGCGAGCTGTACGCCTACAGCCACCCGAGCTTCACCGGTGACGGCGACGTCAGCTACGTCAACCAGTACGACGCGCTGGGCCGGCTGACGGTGCGCAGCGGGGCGGCCGGCAGCACCGCCTTCGGCTACGACACGGCAGGCGCGGTCACCTCGGTCACCGACCCGCTGAGCGGGGGCACCCGTAGCTACACCTACGACCCCGTCGGTCAGTTGACCGCGGAGAAGGACACCGCGAGTGGCGGCGCGGTGGCCGCCTCGTACTCCTTCGGCTACGACGGCATCGGCCGCCCGCTGAGTGAGACCCGGTACGACGCCTCCGGCGCGCAGACCGGCACGCTCGGCTACAGCTGGGACCCCAACGGCAACCTGACCGCCACCACCGGCAGCGGAGCGCTGGCCGGTCAGCACAACCGGACGTACCGCTACGACGCCGACAACCGGCTGATCAGCGCGGTGGACCAGGGTCAGAACACCGAGACCGACTACGCCTGGGACGGCGCGGGCAACCGCAGCAGCAGTACGAGTTGGCAGCTGGTCGGCGCCACCAAGTCCAACCCGGCTGTCACCACGGCCAGTTACGACCAGCGCAACCGGCTGACCGGCACCAGCAGCCAGCAGCAGACCGCCAGTTACCAGTGGACCGCGCGCGGCACGCTCGCCTCGACCACCACCACCGCACTGCCGGAGGGCTCGCCGCTCACCGTCAGCACCGCCTCCGACGCCTTCGACCAGCTGATCAAGGACGGTAGCGCCACCAACAGTTACGACGCCCTCGGCCGACTGGTCTCCGGCAACAACCAGACCATCGAGTACGACGGGCTGGGCGACGAACCGGTCTCGGACGGGAGCTGGCTCTACGCCCGGGACCTGACGGGACGTCCGCTGGCGGCCAGGCCCACCAGCGGGTCCGCCTCCTCCTTGCTCACCAACGTGCACGGCGATGTGATCGGTGCCGCCGACCCGGGCAACGGCAGCTCGCGCGGCACCCAGACCTTCGGGCCGTTCGGCGAGCCGCAGGGCCGCGGTGCGGGGCTCAGCCCGCTCGGCTTCCAGGGCGGCTGGACAGCCGCCAGCGGCCGGGTGGACGCGCGGGCGCGCTGGTACGACCCGAGCCTGGGCGGGTTCCTGGCCGGCGACAGCCTGCCCGGGCCGATCAGCAGTGCCGCCTCGGACAATCTGTACGGGTACGGCGCCGGCAACCCGACCAGCAACGTGGACCCGACCGGGCACCTCGTGGAGGATCCGTTCAGCTGGGCGGAGGGCGGGCTCAAGGAGGCTGCCTCGCTGCTGCGCGGCGGGATCAACCTGCTGGGCAAGGGCGCCGTGGAGGTCGAGAACGCGCTGCCCGAGGTGGCTGACGCGATCGTCCCGGCGATCGAGGACGTGGCGGTGGACGCGGCGGCCGGGGTCGCCTGCGTCGTCGGCTGCCTGGAAGCGCTGGTGATCGGTGCCATCGTGGTCGTGGTGGTGGCCGGCATCTACTACGCGCTCAAGGTCAACGAGGACGGCTCGTTGAGCAACGAGGGGCCGACCACCAACCCCGGGGCCGGCGTCGGCCCGGGCGGACAGCTGAACCCGGTGCGCTCGCCCAACCCGCAGCCCGGGCCGCCGCAGTCGCCCCAGCCGCAGACCGTGACCCGGACCACCGTCAACTCCTGGACCACGCACAGTTCCTGGTACGACGACAAGTACCTGTACACGCGGACCGACACCTTCGTCCGGACCGTCACCACCACCCTGGTCGGCGGGGTGCAGGTCGGCGCTCCGGTCGTCTCGATCGCCCACACCTGGACGCTGGTGTGGCAGCTGCTGGTCCCGCTGGACAACCCGATCCCGACCCCGGTCCCCAAGCCCGGACCGCCGCAGCAGCCCGAGAACGACCAGGGCAACGCCGACCCGCGCGGCAAGTGCGGCGACGGTGGCACCCCGGCCACCTGTCTGACCGGCAACAGCCCCCCGGGACCGCAGACCCAGCCCCAGGGCGGCAAGGGGGGCAACGGCGGCAAGTACACCCCGCCGACGAACAAGGGCTCCTGCGACGACGACCCGGGCCAGGACGGCACGATCGCGGGCGACCCGCTGTCGACCTTCGCCGATGCCGTCCGCGGTGCGGCCGGCCAGAAGGGCGTCCAGTACGCCTCCGAATACACTTCGCCCAGCGGTGCCACCTACTACTGCACGAACCAGCGCTTCATGAACTTCCCCCAGGAGCTGAAGGACATCTTCGACCGGGCCGGACTCGCCCCGCGCGGCTGCGCGGAGATGGCCTGCCTCGTCGAGGCCTACCGGGCCGAGGGAGAGGCCGGAGTCCGCGGCGGCGCGATGCGGACGGTGAAGGTATTCGGCGAGAGCGCGAAGCTCGCCGCCGAGCACGGTACGGTCGGCACGCCGTGCCCGCTCTGCCAGGACGTCCTCAGGTACCTCGACATCTCGTTCTGACGCCCTATCAGCAGGAGGACCGATGAGCACCGACCGGACCGGCGGCGACCCGGTCGCCGGCCTGGTCGCCTCGCTGACCGGCGCGACTGACCGGGATGATGCCCGGGAGGCGGCCTGGGCCCTGCTCCAGCTGGGCTGCACCGAGGGCGGCGCGGTGACGGCCACCTCGGCCGCGGTGGTCGACGCGCTGCTGGCATCGCTGGAGACCGGCGGGACGCCCTGGCAGGCGGACACGCTGGCGGTCCTCGACGCCACCGCCTACTCGCTCGGCGAGTGGGCGCACCAGCTGCGGTCCAGCTCCCGCCCCGAGCTGTACGAGCGTCAGGTGGCCTGGGAGCGGGAGGTCGCCGAGCAGCTGACGCACCGTCTTGAGCCGGTGCGTCAGCTGGTGGCGCACGCCGTTCCGGAGGTCCGCTCGATGGCGGCCGCGCTGCTCGGCGACGCCGCCACGGACTGGGAGGCGGACCTGGAGCTGCTCCTGGCAGCGGGCGCGGCGGAGCCGGACACGCTGGCCCGGGCCTGCTTCGCGGAGGCGGCCCTGCGGCTGACGGCGCGGTCCCGACGGCCGGCGCTGTGGAGCCGCGCGAGCGGCCCTGCGCAGTCCTGGCTGGCCGCGCCGGAGGCCGTGGTGCGCTACCGGGCGGCCCGCCAGCTGGTGGAGGGCCCGGACGGGCCGCTCGCCGCACGGGCCGCACGAGTGCTCCAGCTGGACCGGGCGGCGGCCGAGCCGCTGGTGTGGCCGGCCGAGGTCTGACGCCCCCGCACGGAGCCGGCTCGACGGCGCTGCGCGGCGAGGAAGGCCTCTTGCCTGCAAGGCGCAACTGGCGCACGCCGGAGTCGACGCGCCGCTGGTCGACGCGGACGCCACCGGCCATAACGGCTCGGCGTTCGCCTCCTACCCCCTCGTCCGCACCTGGTTCGACGCCCTCGCCGGGCGCTGAGATCAGCCTGCCGAAGGACGCCGGGGCCACCCGCGGTGGGCGTCTGCGCCGGTCCCGTGTCGGGCCGGTGGACCCTGGCCCGGGCCGACCAGGGTCCGGTACGGGCTCGACGGGGCCACGGTTGCGGGATCGTGATCGGTGGGCGCCGGCCGGACCGGCGAGTCTCCAGGAAGGATCGACATGATCAACAGGCGGACATTCACCAGGGCGGTCGGTCTCGGCGTGGGCGCCACGGCCGTGTCGGCCGGTGCGGGCGCGAGCGGGCCCGCCGCCTTCGCGGCCGGCTCCGCGCGGCCGGCCCCGGTGATCCCGGCCATCGCCCCGGGCACGCATACCGCGTTCGCCGAGCTGAAGCAGGTCCGGGCCGGTTTGCTCGACATCGGCTACGCCGAGGCGGGGCCGAAGCACGGCCCGGCGGTGATCTGTCTGCACGGGTGGCCCTACGACATCCACAGCTTCGTCGACGTGGCGCCGCTGCTGGCCGATGCCGGCTACCGGGTGATCGTGCCGTACCTGCGGGGCCACGGCAGCACCGCCTTCCTCTCCCCCGCCACCGTCCGCAACGCGCAGCAGTCCGCGATCGCCCTCGACATCGTCGCCCTGATGGACGCGCTGGGGATCCACAAGGCGGTGCTGGCCGGCTTCGACTGGGGTTCGCGCACCGCCGACATCATCGCGGCGCTGTGGCCGGAGCGGGTCAGGGCCCTGGTGTCGGTGAGCGGCTACCTCGTCACCGACGTCCCGTCGCAGCAGAACCCGCTGCCGGCGAAGGCCGAGCACACCTGGTGGTACCAGTACTACTTCGCCACCGAGCGCGGCCGGCTGGCGATGGAGACCAAGCAGAACCGGCACGACCTGTGCCGGCTGGTCTGGGACGAGGTCTCCCCGACCTGGCAGTTCGACGACGCCACCTTCGAGCGCACGGCCGCCGCGTTCGAGAACCCCGACTACGCCGCGATCGTGATCCACAACTACCGCTGGCGCCTGGGCCTGGCCGACGGCGAGCGCCGTTACGACCGCTACGAGGCGCTGCTCGCGGCCCGGCCGGTCATCACGGTGCCGGCCATCACCCTGGACCCCGCCCTGGACCCGTTCCTGGCCGGCACCGACGGTTCCGGGTACCGGAACCTCTTCGCCGGACCGTACGAGCACCGCGTGCTCGCCGGCGTCGGCCACGACGCGCCGCAGGAGGCGCCGACCGCATTTGCCCAGGCCGTCGTGGACGCCGACCGGCTGTGAACCTTATGGAGGAGAAGATGGTGAGTCATGCTGGCACGGAGGAGCAGGCCGCGGAGGTCCGCCGGGCCCGGTTCGGTGCGCTCCCGGAGCGCGTCGCCTTCGAGGACATGGTCGCGGAGCAGCCGGTGCTGACGGCGGGTCAGGCGGCGGCCGTGTACGACCCGGACAGCCAGGCGGTCAGGTTCTCCTGCCTGGCTGCGGACCTGGGGCTGTGAGTCGGTGAGCGGCTCACCGGTCGGCGAAAGCTCCGGCGATCTCGCGCCGGGAGGAGATCCCCAGCTTGGCGAAGACCTTGCGCAGGTGCCACTCGACCGTGCGGGGGCTGAGGAACAGCTGCTCGCCGATCTCCGCGTTCGGGTGCCCGCCGGCCGCGAGCCGGGCGATCTGCGCCTCCTGCGGGGTCAGGACCGGCTCGCCGGTCGTCCGCCTGCGGACGGTCTCGCCGGTGGCGAGCAGTTCCCGGCGGGCCCGCTCCGCGAAGGCCTCCAGGCCCGTCTCCGTGAACGCCTGGTGCGCCGCGCGCAGTTCGGTGCGGGCCTCGGCCCGCCGGTTGCGGCGGCGCAGCCATTCGCCGAGCAGCAGCCGGGTCCGGGTCTCGAAGGCGGTGAGCCCGCCCCGGGCGAAGTGGTGGACGGCCTCGCGGTAGTGGTCCTCGGCCTGTTCGGGCGCTGCGGTCAGGGCGTCGGCGGCCGCCAGCGCGCCGAGGGCCCAGGGCGTGCCGGCTCGGCTCCAGTCGGCCAACCGTTCGCGGGCCAGGGCGGCGGCGGCCGGGTCGCCGGCCCGGGTGGCCGCCTCGACCAGTTCGCCGCAGGTCCAGTGGTGCACGGCGAGGTCCTGGTACTCGGCGCCGCTCAGCGCTGCCTCCTTCGCGAGCGGATAGTTGCCCAGCCCGTTGTGGAGCACCGCCCGGGCGCAGGCCGCCATCGCGGTGAGCCGGCCCAGGCCGCGCTGCTCGCCCTCCCGTTCCATCGCCTCGATCTCGTCCAGGGCCGGCCGCTCCCGTCCCTGGTAGGCGCCGATCAGGGCGCTCGCGGCCAGGCGGGCCGCCGTGCCCTCGGCCTTCTCTACGGCAGCGCCTTCGGCCAGCAGGTCCCGGGCTTCGGAGAGGCGCCCCGCCTGGGCGAGTGCGGTCGCCCGCTCGGGCAGGGCGGTCGCGAGGACGGACAGCGCGCCCGTCGCCCGGGCCGAGCGCACCGCCCGGTCGGTGAGGTCCAGCCAGGCCCGCAGGTCGCCCAGTTCCCCGGCGGCGTTCGCGGCCGGCCACAGGGTGGCGGCCAGGTCCTCGTCCCGGGTGAGGGAGCGCAGGGCCCGGCCCAGTGGCGCGAAGGCGGTGGCCGCTCCGTCCAGGGTCCACGCGGCCAGGGCGCCGAGGAGGAGTCCGGCCGGCTCGTCGCCCGGTGGCAGTCGGCGGGCTGCCTCGGCGGCTCGCCGCAGTCCCTCCCCGTCCCGCCGGCCGGCCCAGACGGCCGCGCCGAACGCCGCCAGGCAGGTCTCCCGGGCGGCGGCCGGGTCGAGGTCCCCGAGGCGGCCCGCCGCGTCGAGCAACGGGCGCACTTCGCCGAAACCCGAGTTGGTCATGGCCGAGGCCTTGGCCCGCAGCCGGCCCGCGTCGGCCTGTTGTCGGGGGTCCAGCGGCGCGAGTTCGGCGGCGGCGAGCAGGTCGGGTGCCCGGGCGGGCAGGCCCGCGGCGAGGTAGGCCGCCGCGGCGGACAGTGCGCGCCGGGCTCGCTCGGCCGGCTCGTGGGTGAGCGCGGCGGCCCGTTCCAGGAAGGAGGCGGCGGCCGCCCGGCCGCCGCGCGCCAGGGCCCGGTCGGCGGAGCGTTCCAGCGCGGCGGCGACCTGCTCGTCCGGTCCGACCGCGGCGTGGGCCCGGTGCCAGGCCTGCCGGTCGGGGTCGCGCTCGGCGTCGGTGGCCTCGGCCAGGGCCCGGTGCGCTGCCCGCAGCGCGGCGGCGTCGGCGCCGCGCCAGACGGCCGAGCGCACCAGCGGGTGCCGGAAGCGCACCGGGGCTCCCAGCGTGATCAGCTCCGCGGCCTCCGCCGGTGCCGCGGCCTCGGGCCCGATGTCCAGCAGGCGCAGCGCTCGCCACAGCAGCGGTCCGTCGCCGACCGGTTCGACCGCCGCGACCAGCAGCAGGGTGCGGGTGTCGGCCGGCAGCGCGTCGACGCGCCGGCGGAAGCCGTCCTCGACCCTGGTCGCCAGCGGGCCGGAACCCGGTCCGCCGAAGCCGAACGCCAACTCGGCCGCCGGCAGGCCCCGGGGCAGTTCCAGCAGGGCGAGCGGGTTCCCGCCGGTCTCGGCGACGATCCGGTCCCGCACCCGGGCGTCGACCGGTCCCGGCAGCGCGCTGTCGAGCAGTACCCGGGCGTCGGTGTCGGCCAGCCCGCCCAGCGGGAGGTCGGGCAGGCCGGCAAGGCCCTGTGCCGGCTCGCCGGTGCTCCGCTCGGCGAACACCAGCGCCACCGATTCGGCGTCCAGCCGGCGCCCGACGAACGCCAGGATCCGGTGGGACATCAGGTCCAGCCACTGCGCGTCGTCGACCAGGCACACCAGCGGCGACACGGCCGCCGCCTCGGCGAAGAGGCCGAGGACCGCGATCCCGACCAGCAGCATCTCGGGCGGCTCCCCCGCGCTCAGGCCGAACGCGACGCGCAGCGCGTCCCGCTGCACGGCCGGCAGCTGGTCGAGGTGCGGCAGCAGCGGCGCGCACAGGCGCTGCAGGGCCGAGTAGGCGAAGTCGGACTCGGCTTCGACGCCGGCCGCGCGGACGGTCCGCAGGTGTGCCGCCTGCTCGGCGAGGTGGTCGAGCAGCGCCGTTTTGCCGACGCCCGCCTCGCCGCGCAGCACCAGCACCCGGCTGCGCCCGTCGCCCACCTCCCGCAGCAGGCTCTCCAGCGCGGCCATTTCGCGGGTCCGCCCGAGCAGCCGGTGTGTCGAGTGGTGCGGCATGTCCCCTCCGAATATCCCCCGGTACGAGTTCCTCCCGGAGGAGCTTCGCCCATCCTACGAACCGTCTGCGTGCGTCCGCCTTCCGGCCGCCGCGTCGCTGACGGAGCGTCGGATGACTGATGCGCGGTGCAGGTGCCGCGTCCGATAGTTCCGATACTTCTGATAGTTCCGATAGTTCCGATGGTGATGAGCGATGGATGGATCCGATGGGTCCCGATGACAGGGCGAAAGGGCTCGACATGACTCGCACGTGGTTGGTCACCGGCGCTTCCCGGGGCTTCGGCCGGCAGCTGGCCGAAGCCGTCCTGGAGAGCGGGGAGCAGGTCCTGGCGACGGCTCGACGGCCGGAGCAGCTGGCCGACCTGGTCTCCCGCTACGGGGCGCGGGTCCGCACCGCGGCCTTGGACGTGACCGACGCCGAGGCGGCGCGCGCCGCGGTGAGCGAGGCGGTCGCCTCGTTCGGCCGGCTGGACGTGGTGGTGAACAACGCCGGGTACGCCAACAGCAGCCCGATCGAGGAGACGGCGGAGCAGGACTTCCGCGAACAGTTCGAGGCGAACTTCTTCGGCGTCGTCAACGTCACCCGGGCCGCGCTGCCGGTGCTGCGCCGGCAGCGGTCGGGAGTGTTCGTGCAGTTCTCCTCGCTGGGCGGGCGGGTCGGCGGCACGCCCGGGATGGGCGCCTACCAGAGCGCGAAGTTCGCCGTCGAGGGCTTCTCCGAGGTGCTGGCCGCCGAGACCGCCCCGTTCGGGGTGAAGGTGGTCATCGTCGAGCCCGGCGCGTTCCGGACGGACTGGCAGGGCTCGTCCATGGAGCTGCGGGCGGTCGGCGCCGACTACGAGGAGACCGTCGGCGCGATGAACCGCTACCGGCGGGAGAACAACGGCACGCAGCCCGGCGATCCGGCCCGCGCCGCCCGGGTGATCATCGACGTCGTCGGCCACGAGGACCCGCCGCGCCGGCTGCTGCTCGGCGCCCAGGCCGTGACCGCCGCGCTGGCCGCCGGGGAGGCGCGCGCGGAGGAGACGCGCAGGTGGGCAGGCGCCAGCGCCGCCGCCGACTTCCCGGCGCAGCGGTGAGCCCCATTCTCGACCGGAACCCAGGAGCAGACATGAGCCTCGGCAAGCTCTTCGACGGCGTCGTACACCCCCGGCATGAGGCCTCCGCCACCCGCATCCCCGGTACCGACCCCGGCCGCTCGGGTTCGCCGCTTCGCGACTACGTCCTGCACGGCCTGCCCGCCGCTCTCCACGATCTCTCGGCGGGTCACCTGACCTACCCCCAACTCAGCCTCCAGCAGGAGGACTTACTCCGTGTCGCTGCTCCGCTCTGCCTCTCCGAGGACGACGAGCGGACCGCGCGCCTGACCCAGCTCGACCTGCTCTTCATGCTCGGCGGCTACGCGCCCGCGGGGCCGCAGGCCGCACCCCGCCGGCTGACCGATCTGATCTCCGCCCAGTGCGGCAGGTTCCCGGCCCTGGATCCCCATCTGAGCTACGAGCTCCTGATCGACGGCAACTGCGAGGAGTACCGGCGCAGCGGCGACATCCGGGTGTTCTCCGCCGGTCAGGACGCGCCCCTCGAACGGGACTTCTACCTCGGCCACCACCTCTCCGAGCCATGGGCGAAGTCGGCTGCCTACGGGCTGCGTTCGCTGGTCCGGCCGGCGACCGGCGGCTGCCCCGCCGTGGAACGACCGGCCGCCGTGCTGGACGAGGTCGCCGAGTGCCTGACCGAGTTCACCCGGTACATGGCCACCTACCGCAGGCTCTCGCAGCAGGCCTTCAACCGGTTCCGCCCGTACCACATGGGCCATCCCGGCGGCCCGCGCGGTGCGAGCGGTGCGTTCATGCCCAGCGTCCAACTACTCGAACTGGCCCTGCTGCCACCGTCCGAGGGGTACGGCGTCTTCCTGGACCAGTCGATGTCCTACTTCCCCTCCTGGTCCCGGCCCGTCCTCGCGCGGTGGCGCAGCGACTCCAGCCGCGGGGCGAACGTCGCGCAGCGCCTGCGCGACGGCCGGCTGCGGCTCGATCCGGCCGGGCGCGCCCAACTGGTCCGGGTGATCGACAAGTTCGTTGACTTCCGGATGGCGCACCTGGGTGTCACCCGGCACGCGCTGCCCGAGGCGTTCGGGGACCGGAGCGGGCTGACCCGACGCGGCATCCGCGAACAGGGCGGCGAGCACGACATCCTGGACGGCAAGGACCCCGGCACCTCCGGGTTCAGCGTCCGGCACGTGCTCACCAACGCGGTGTACCGGCTCCTCGCCCTGCGCGAGGACCTCACCCACCCCGGCCCCGCGCCGGCCGACCGGTAGGCGGGCACCCGATGTCAGCATTCCGCGTCGCGGTCGTCGACGCGTTCGGCACCTCCTTCGAGTTCACCCACGCCTTCGGTGCGGTGGGCGGCGAGGTGATCCAGGTCCGGAGCACCGCCGTCCGACCGGCCGGAGTCGACCCGGTGGACGAGCGGGCGTTCGCCCGCGTCCTGGTGCACCACGGCGACCTGGACCTCCTGACCGACCAGCTGGCCGCGCTGGACCCGGTGGCCGTGCTGCCCGGCCGCGAGACCGGCGTGGAGCTCGCCGACGCCCTCTCCGCACGGCTCGGCCTGGCCTCCAACGGCACGGCCCTGAGCGCCGCGCGGCGCGACAAGTACGTGCAGATCGAGACGGTCAAGGCCCACGGCGTGCCCGGCATGCGGCAGTTGCGCACCGGCGACGAAGCCGAACTCCTCGCCTGGCACGAGCAGCTGGGCGGCACCGTGGTCGTCAAGCCGCTGCGCGGCTACTGGGGCGCCGGCGTCTCCTTCTGCGACCGCCCACGGGATTCGGCCACCGCCCTGCGCGGCCTGCTCGCCCGCCGCACCCTGCTGGGCGAGCCGATCACCGAGGTGGTCGCCCAGGAGTACCTGGTAGGCGCCGAGTACATCGTGAACACGGTCAGCTGCGCGGGCGTGCACCACCTGACCGACGCCTGGCGCACCGAGCGGATCCAGGCCAACGGCGTGCGGGACCTGGTGACCGCCCAGGTCCTGCTGCGCTCCGACGAGCCGCCGGTCGACGAGCTCCTCGCCTACGGCCGCCGGGTGCTGCAGGCCCTCGGCATCCGCTACGGCCCGGCCCACCTGGAGATCAAACTGACCCCGGACGGCCCCCGCCTCGTCGAGGCCGGCGCCCGGATCTCGGGCCTTCCCTCCTACACGGCCGACCTGCTGGGCGAGGGCCAGCTCGAGTGGACCGTCGACGCCTACGTCCGCCCCGACCGCTTCCACACCCGCGCAGGCCGGTCCTACGACCGCCGCCAGGCCTTCGCCTGGGCCGCCCTGGTCGCCCCGTCCTCGGGCCTGCTCCGGCGCTACCGCGCGCTCGATCAGGTCGAGCGGCTGGCGAGCTTCCGCGCCCTCGACGTGCTGGTCGAGCCCGGCAGCCGGATCGCCGCCACCACCTACGACCGCGAGTACCCGGTCACCCTCGAGCTCAGCCACCCCGTGGAGGCCGTGCTGCAGCGCGACCTCAACACGGTGCGGTACTTGGACGGCCCGGGGATGTACGAGATCACCCCCTGACCGCTCGTCCCCCGGGCAACGGGTCAGCGCTGGTGCCAGGCGGTGAGCAGGGCTGCCTCCTGCTCCGGGGTCAGGGCCGCGGGCAAGGGGTCGAAGGGCCGGATGTCGCGGGCGGTGTCCGCGATGGGGCGGAGGTCGAGTCCGGTGGCGAGGGCGGCGGCGGGGTCGGCGGTGCGGGTGGCCCGGGAGTGGGCGTCGGTGGTCCACAGCGGCAGCGCCCGGGCCTGGATGTCGCGGGCCTGCAGGAAGTCGTCGGCCACCCAGGTGAGCGTGGTGCCGGGCGGGGCGACGGCGGAGGCGACGGCCTCCAGCATGTCGCCCATGCTGCCGGTCGGGGGCGTCGCGGCGTGGTAGGCGCCGGATGCGCCGCGGGTGAGCAGGGCGAGCATCCAGTCGGCGAGGTCGCGGGCATCGACCACCTGGAGCGGGTCCTCGGGCCGCCCCGGGGCCAGCACTTCGCCGCCCCGGGCGAGCCGTTGCACCCAGTGGTCGAAGCGGTGGGTGTAGTCCTCCGGGCCGATCACATAGGTCGGGCGCACCAGCAGCACGTCCGGGCCGAAGCACCGGCGCGCGGCCAGCTCGCACTGCACCTTGAGGACGCCGTAGCTGTCGGCGGTGATCTCCTCGGCCTCGGGGCCGTCGGCGGGCAGCAGCGGGGAGTCCTCGGTGTACCCCGGGGCGTCGGGGGTGTCGTAGACGGCCATGGAGGAGACCAGCAGGTAGTGACCGGCGGCGCCGGGGTCGTCGAGAGCGGCCGCCAGGCTCCGCACCTGGCGTGGGTGGTAGGCGCTGACGTCGACGGTGGCGTCCCAGCGCAGGCCGCGCAGCGCGGACAGGTCCGCGTCGCGGTCGGCCAGGAGGTGGGTGGCGTCGGGAAGGAGGTCGGGGCCGGACTTGCCGCGGTGCAGCACGGTGACGTCGTGCCCGGCGGCGAGCGCGGCCCGGGCGAAGTGCAGGCCGACGAACCGGGTCCCGCCCATGATCAGTATGCGCATCGAGCCATCGTTGCAGCTTCGCGCCGACCCGGCCAGGGTCCGGGGCGCAGAGGTGCGAGTGGTTCGGGATGGCGTCGCGAGACGCCCCGGCGGGAGCAGCCGTGCGCGTATGCCGTCGCAGGAACTATCCTCTGGGGCATGTCGAACCCTGATGCCCTGCTCGTCGACATCGCCGAGATGGTTGAGTCCGAGCTAAGCAACCAGATGCCCCTGACCGTGGTCGTCCCGGGCGCCGTCATCACCGGCCGCCTGGCACCGGAGAGCCTGTGGCACGAGCGGGTCGCCGAAGTCCTGACGGCCTCCGACCACCTGAAGCCCTTCGCCGCCCTGTTCGCGAACCCCGCCGGCCACGGCACCGGTGATGCCGGCGACGGCGCCCCGCACCCGGCTCGGCCGACGCATCTGCACCTGCATGTCGCCCGTATCCTCCAGGGCAGCTACGGGCTGCCGCACACCGGAGGCATGTACCGCATCGCCATCGCCGACATCAGCAGTTGGACCGTGGGCGACCTCAGCTACACCGACCAGTGACCCCTCCTCCCGGGGCGGGGCAGGCGCGGGAACCCCGCCCCGCCCCGGGAGGCGCCAGTGGGCGCCGGTGGGGCGATCGCGCGAGCGGTTCGGTGGCGCGGAACCCGGGGCCCTTCGTCGGCCCCCGCTGCCCGACGCAGGGCTGACCGCCCTGTCGTGGGCCTCCGCCAACACACCCGCGCTCCCGGGCACCGTCACCATGACCTACGGCGAGAGGCGCCCGGTGGAGACCCGCACCGTCACGCTCGGCCAGGCCTGCTCCGGCGGCGTCTGCCACACCCCGTCCCGGGACATCGTGATAGTCGACTCGGCCACCACCCCGGCCGCCGTGGCGCGGTTACTGAGTAACCGTCAGCCGACAGCTTTGCAACGGAGTTGTGCGCCTATCGGAGGTGCTGGGTAGGCTGCCGGGGCCGGTGTGTCACCCGGGTGGATCCACGTCCGCAGGCTCGAGTGGCCCAGCCTATGGGAGGGAACGCAGCCATGACCTTTGACATCCGTTCCGCAGTGCCCGGTCGGACCGGGCGGCGGGCCCGGCTCGCGGCAGCCGCCGCGGTGCTGGCCGGCCTCGCGCTCACCGGGTGTTCGTCGTCGGGCAGTTCATCGAAGGCCGGGCCGGCCCCGACCAGCGGCGCCGTTACCCCGGCGGCGGCCGCCGGGACGAGCGGCGCCCCGTCGGACCCGCAGGCCGCTCCGTCGGAGCCGCAGGCCGCTGTGACGCTCTCCGCCAGCACGGGCGCGCAGCCCGCCGGGAACCGGCCCGCCGACCCGTGCTCGCTGCTGACGAACGACCAGGTCACCCGGATCATGGGCGCCTCGACGCCGATCCTCGCGGAGGGCGCGTCCACCGAGAAGCCCTACTCCTGCACCTGGGGCTCCCGGATGTCGTACGTGGACGTCTCGGAGGTCGGCGCCGACGAGTTCAACACGGTGACCACGGCCACCGGCCTGACCCGGACCCCGCTGACCGGGATCGGCGACAGCGCCTTCCTGGCCAAGGACAGCGACGACGGCGGGAACCCGGAGGTCGTCTTCACCGTGGGAGGCCGCAACTACAGCGTCGAGGCCCTCGCCGACCGCCGCGACGCCGGGCCGACCAACGCGCCCAAGGAAGCCGCCGCCGAGCAGCAACTGGCCGCCATCGCCGCGAAGGCCCTGAAGGGCTGAGTGCGGAAGGACGGGCGGGCGGGGCCCCGGGAGGCCCTGGCCGACCGGGGTCGGCGATGACCTGCCGACAGGCGCGGGTCATTCGCCGGCGGTGTCCTCGGCCTCCCAGCGGAGCAGGTCGCCCGGCTGGCACTCGAGCGCCTCGCAGAGCGCGGCGAGTGTGGCGAAGCGCACCGCCTTGGCGCGGCCGTTCTTGAGCACCGCCAGGTTCGCCGGGGTGATCCCCACCCGGTCCGCGAGCTCGCCGACGGACATCTTCCGCCTGGCCAGCATCACGTCGATGTCGACGGCGATCGGCATCAGATCACCGTGGCCAGCTCGGCTTGCATCCTGGCCGCTTCGACATCGCGGGCGACGGCCTGGGCGAGCAGCATCCGCAGCACCCGCACGATGAGCGCGACGGCCAGGATGGCCACGCCGATCCCGCACATGATGCCGGTGACGCCCGGGTCGTCGCGCTGGCCGGGTGCGTTCACGGCGGTCACCGCGAACCACGCGAGAGCAGCCGCGACGATCGCGCCGGTGATGCCGTCCACGTAGCGGAAGGCGGCGTGGGAGAACACCGTCCCGCGCCGCACCATCGCCACCAGCCGCCAGACGCAGCCCAGGGCGACCTGGGCCGTGCCGATGCCCAGGATCGTGATCACGCGCAGCGCGGTCAGCGGGAGCGAGCCGCCCTCCTGGTCCTTCCCGCTGACCAGCGCCCACACCATCAACACCTGGACGAGCACGCTGCCGGTGAGCACCACGGCGAGTACGGCGTGCAGGGCACGCACGGTCAGTCGTCCCAAGACCCAGCCTCCGATCGATCCACGATGGGAATCTATCGAATATCGATAGGCTGAGCAAGGGTCGCCGAGGCCGGCTAGAGCACGCCGCAGATGAAGGAGGTCTGGGCGGTCGCGGTGGCTCCGGAGGAGTCCGTCACAGTGACCTGGACGGTGGTGCGCTGGCCCAGGACGCAGATGCCCCAGCCGTCGTCGGGGCTGAAGGAGCCGCGGAAGGTGGCGTTGGCCACACCGCTGAAGGTGTAGGTGTAGCTGCCGGTTCCCCCGCTGGCCCAGGCGCTGCAGTCGAACTCGTCCACGTTCACCTTGCCCGGGTACAGCCCGTCGTCCGTGCAGGCACCGGTCCCGAAACCCGCGGTGAGCGGGGTGGCCGCGTGGGCCGGGGCGGCAGTGGCGCCGAAGGCGGCCAGGGCGAGGAGCAGCGGAGCGGCGAGGCGTGCGGCGGACCTGGTCATCGAACTCCCTCTTCTTGATCCGGGTACGGACTCAATTTGCTTGCACACAAGGCAAGTTGGCGCTGGTGAGCGCGAGTTGACTGTGCATCGACCGCTCCGTCGGACTCAAGGTGCCGTTGGTAAACTCGCGTAAAGCTACGGCGGGAAGAGTAGGCATCGCCTTCCGCGTCGTCGGTGGCCGGGGGACAGCGGGTGGGCGCTCAGCCTTCCGGCGGGCGCGTCGTCGTGCCGGCGGTCAGCCGCCAGAGCCCGGCCACTTCGTAGTAGACACCGTTGACCACCTGCAGCAGCACCAGCGTGACCGGCCAGAGCAGGGCACCGAGACCCGGCACCAGGTCCACCGGCAGGGCGTAGGCCATCACCACCCGCGCCACCGCGTCGAGCAGCATCGCCACGCCCCAGATCGCGGTCGAGACCCGCCAGATCCGCCGGAAGGCCGGCTCGCGTTCCCACAGCACGTCCCAGGAGGTGCCGTCGGAGCGGAACCGCCCCTCGAGCAGCGGACGGCCGCCGTGGAAGAGCAGCGGGCGCTCGGCCCTGATCGAGATCAGGAACCAGAGCCCGGCCACGGCGGTCAGCCACCCGTCCTTCGCCAGCATGAACCGGGGGCTGCCGCTGACCAGCGCGGCTGCGAGGCCGAGCAGCATGGTCCCGGCGACGAAGCCCGCCATGCCCTCCAGGCTGCGGGTGCGCACCCACTGCACGGCCGTGGTGAGGGTCGGCAGGAGGGCGCCGGCCAGCAGGGCGGCGAAGACGCTGACGCCGGCGGCACGCAGGCCGTAGTACAACGCGATCGGGATGACGATGTCCGCGAGGAGGCCGAACAGGAGACCGCGGCGGCTCGGCTGCGGCGGCATCCTGGAGGCCGTCGCAGCCGAGCCCTTGCGCGTGGTCATGACGTCCTCCGGTCGCGTCCGGTGACCTTGCGGACACGGCGGTCCCGGTCCGGGCGAGGCGGCTGGGGGCCGTCCGCGCGGCGGCGGTGTGGATCACGGACTCCAGGGTGATTCCGTGCTGGAGGACGGCTAAACCACGGGTCGCCGGCAGGGTTCGCGGGAGCGGGCAGGGGCAGAACGCCATCGGAGGTGCGGTCCGTCGACGGGGCGACGGGATTCCGTACCGTCGATCGAACTGGGGGAAGCAGTGTCCGAGGACCAGCCCGCTCTCGTTCCGCCGCCCGGGGCAATGCCCTTGGGCTCCGACCGGCCGCTGTTGTGGTACAGGCTCCGCGAGCGGCAGAGCGGCAGAGCGGCAGAGCGGCAGAGCGGCAGAGCGGCAGAGCGGCGGCCGCGTCAGCAGCGCGCGAAGCCGCTCATGTTCGAGTCGGCCCCGTTGGCGTAGTTGTGCCAGCTGGACGAGGAGTAGGCGCCGTTGCAGGAACCCGCGACGATCTTGATGTTGGCGGTGAAGGTCTTGTCGTACTGGTTGGGGACGGCGTCGATGCTCATCGACGGGCCGTCCAGGTAGCCGGAGCCGGTCCAGCCGGACCACTGCTGGGCGCCGGTGGGGCCCTGCACGTAGACGTCGACGGAGAACGGGCCGGTGACGGTGCCGTCGGCGATCCAGCGGCCGTGCACGGTGCGCGAGCCGGAGCAGTAGATCTGGTAGACGTGGCCGAGGACGGTCCCGTGCAAGGACATGGTGCCGGCCGAGCCGATGGTGGTGCAGCTGTCGGCTGAGGCCCGGTCAGCCGTGGCGGCGCCGACGGTGACGGTCCCGAGCGCGAGCACGGCGCAGGCGATGACGGAACGGATCCTGGACACTGTTGCCTCCCCCTGGCGAAGTGGTGTGCCCGCAGGCTAGCCCAGGCTGTTGCGGTACGGAAGGGTCGCGGGGGTGACGGCGCATCGGCCGGGAACCGCCGCAGTCGCGCCCCCGCCGAAGGAGCCGAGCCGCCGGCAGCGGTCTCTGACGGTGCGTGACCTGCCGCCTTCGGAGGCCGCGACGGGCGACCCGGACCCAGGTGGGCCCCGGCCTCGACGAGCCCTTGACAGCAGGCACAGCCTCCCCGCAGATTTGCCCATAGGTGATTCAGGCTGCCGTCTTTAGAGCAAAAGCAATCACTCGCGATGCACCGTTTCTGCGCGCACCCACCGGCTCTCGTCAAGGCCGGCTCCCCCACCCCCGTGTCCAAAGGTCATCCCCCATGGCAGAGCTGAACCGCCGCCGTTTCCTCCAGCTGTCCGGTGCCACTGTGGCATTCTCCACCCTGGCGCAGAGCATCGCGCGGGCCGCCGCCATCGCGCCGCAGGGCACCACCGGCACCATCCAGGACGTCCAGCACATCGTGGTGCTGATGCAGGAGAACCGCTCCTTCGACCACTACTTCGGGTCGATGAAGGGCGTGCGCGGCTTCGGCGACCCGCGCCCGGTCACCCTGCCCAGCGGCAAGTCCGTCTGGCACCAGGCGAGTTCGTCGGGCACCGAGGTGCTGCCGTTCCGCCCGCAGGTCGACACCCTGGGCCTGCAGTTCGTCCAGGACCTCAATCACGACTGGGCCGGGACCCACCAGGCCTTCAACAACGGCAGGTACGACCAGTGGGTGCCCGCCAAGTCGGCCACCGCGATGGCCTACCTGACCCGCCAGGACATCCCGTTCCACTACGCGCTCGCCGACGCCTTCACGCTCTGCGACGCCTACCACTGTTCGCTGCTGAGCTCGACCGACCCGAACCGCTTCTACCTGTGGAGCGGGTGCGTCGGCAACGACGGCACCGGCGGCGGCCCGGTGCTCGGCAATCAGGAGGCCGGCTACGGCTGGACCACCTATCCCGAGCGGCTGCAGCAGGCGGGCGTCTCCTGGAGGGTCTACCAGGACATCGGCGACGGCCTGGACGCGGCCGGCGGCTGGGGCTGGATCAGCGACGCGTACCGCGGCACCTACGGCGACAACGCCCTGCTCTACTTCAACAACTACCGCAACGCCCAGCCCGGCAACCCGCTCTACGACCGGGCCCGCACCGGCACCGACATCAAGAACGGCGGCGGGCTCTTCGACCGGCTGAGGGCCGACGTGCAGGCCGGCACGCTGCCCCAGGTCTCCTGGATCGTGGCCCCGGAGGCCTACACCGAGCACCCCAACTGGCCCGCCAACTACGGCGCCTGGTACGTCTCGCAGGCCCTCGACGCGCTCACCTCGAACCCGGAGGTCTGGGCGCGGACCGCGCTGTTCATCACCTACGACGAGAACGACGGGTTCTTCGACCACGTCGTCCCGCCCTTCCCGCCCGCCAACCCCAACCAGGGCCTGTCGACGGTGGACACGGGCCTGGACTACTTCGCGGGCAACTCCGCCTACGGGGCGGGCGCGTACGGTCTCGGTGTGCGGGTGCCGATGCTGGTCGTCTCGCCGTGGAGCACCGGCGGCTACACCTGCTCGGAGACCTTCGACCACACCTCGGTCATCCGCTTCATGGAGACCCGGTTCGGCGTCCGGGAGCCGAACATCTCGCCCTGGCGCCGGGCCGTCTGCGGCGACCTGACCTCCGCCTTCGACTTCACCGCCTCCAGCCCGACGCCCGCCACCCTGCCGTCCACCGCGGCCTACCGGCCTCCGGACGCCAACCGCCACCCCGACTACGTCCCCACCCCGCCCGCCACCGGCGCCCAACCCGCCCAGGAACCGGGCAGCAAGCCCACCCGGCCGCTCAAGTACGCGCCCTACGTAGACGGTTCGGCCAACCCCGGCACCGGGAGGTACGGCCTGACCTTCAGCGCGGGTCCGTCCGCCGGCGCGCAGTTCCTCGTCACCTCGCCGAACCGCACCGACGGGCCCTGGACGTACACCACGGAGGCCGGCAAGTCCCTCACGGACACCTGGAGCAGCTCGTACTCGGGCGGTGTCACCGACCTCACCGTGCACGGCCCGAACGGGTTCCTGCGCCGCTTCCGCAACCCCGGCACCACCGCCGGCCCGGAGGTGACGGTCCGCCACAACGCGGCCACCGGCAACCTGGACCTCACCCTCACCAACGCCGGCAGCAGCACGGCCGTCCTGACCGTGGCCAACGCCTATGCGGGCACCCCGCAGCAGGTCACCGTCGCACCGGGGGCGAGCGTGCCGCTGGCGCTGCCGCTCGGCAGCTGCCGCAACTGGTACGACGTCACCATCACCTCCAACCTCACCACCGACTTCGTCCGCCGCCTCGCCGGGCACGTGGAGACCGGCGCCCCCGGTCTCTCCGACCCCGGGATCACCGGTGTCCTGCCCGTGACGCTGACGTACGTCGACAGCCAGGAGACGGCCGCCGAGAACGGGCTCGGCACCAACGCGCTGGACAACCTGCCGGCGACGTACTGGCACACGGCCTGGAGCGGGAGCAGCGGTCCCGCCCCACTGCCGCACGAGATCCGCTTCGACCTGGGCGCGTCGAAGTCCGCCGGCGGCCTGACCTACCTGCCCCGGCAGGACGGCGGGGTCAACGGCCGCGTGGGCCGGTACGAGATCTCCGTGAGCGCGGACAACACCACCTGGAGCGCCCCGGTCGCCTCGGGGACCTGGGCGGACGACGCCTCCTCCAAGCGCGTCGACTTCGCGCCGGTCACCGCCCGGTACGTCCGCCTGCGGGCCCTGAGCGAGGCCGGCAACCGCGGCCCGTGGACGTCCGCGGCCGAGATCCGGGTCCTGGGCCCGAACAGCTGACACAGGCCCGTTGGTGGGCGCTGTGGAGATCGACCAGCAGGCTCGGGCCGTAGCGCACGCCGACGGCTTCGCCGGCGGAGAGGTCTCTCCCGGGCGGCGGCCGCGCGGTCGGCAGGGCCGCCGCCCGGGGGCCCACCCGGTCCCAGGCACTGTTCGAACCGCGTGAACCGCCCCTTCTCCTGCCACTCCAGCCGCGCCTCCGGGTCGGATCGGTGTTGGCTAGGCTTTGATCGATCACAGGCGATCAAGAACGAAGGGAGCCCTGATGGCCACGCGTGAGCGGTGGGCCCGGCTGCTCGCGATCCTGGCCGAACGGGGCTCGCTGGAGGTCATCGAGGCCGCCGAGCTGCTCGAGGTGTCGACGGCGACCGTGCGGCGCGACCTGGACGAGCTCTCCCGGCAGCAGCTGTTGACCCGTACCCGCGGCGGCGCGGTGCCCAGCGGGGTCAACTACGACCTGCCGCTGCGGTACAAGACGGCGCGGCAGGCGGACGAGAAGCTGCGGATCGCCCAGGCCGCGGCCCGGATGGTCCCGCCGGGTGCCGTGGTGGGCCTCAACGGCGGCACCACCGCCTCGGAGGTGGCCCGCGAGCTGGCGGTGCGCGCGGATCTCGCGGAGCACGCCGACGGGCCTTCGCTGACGGTGGTGACCAATGCCGTCAACATCGCCAACGAGCTCGCGGTGCGCCCGTACGTCAAGACCGTGCTGACCGGTGGCGTGGTGCGGCCCAACTCCTTCGAGCTGACCGGCCCGCTGGCTCCGGTGATCCTGCGTGAGCTCTCGCTGGACTTCACCATCCTGGGTGTCAACGCGATCGACCCGGGGATCGGCGCCTCCGCGCATGACGAGGGCGAGGCGAGCGTCAACCGGCTCCTTGCGGAGCGGGCGGAGAAGGTGATCGTGGTGGCCGACTCCACCAAGCTCGGGCACCGCGCCTTCGCCCAGGTCTGTCCGGTGGAGGAGATCGCGGTCCTGGTCACCGACACGGACGCGTCGGAGGAGCTGGTCGAGGCGTTCAGCGCCAAGGGCGTGGACGTGGTCTGCGTCTGACCCGACCCTGCGCCGCCTGGACCCGCTGAAGCCGCGCCGGTGCGTTCCCGCATCGGCGCGGCTTCAGCGTTGCCGGACCGGGTCCGGCATCGGGAGAGCCCTCGCTGAGCTTTCCTGCACAGTCGATGCTCAAAGATGCTCGAACCTGCGATACATTGTGCGCGTTCAAGCATTTCGGGGACCGTCCTGCACCGTCGAGGAGTTCGCGTTGAGCAACGAGAGCCTGGCCAATCTGCTCAAGGAGGAGCGGCGTTTCGCTCCGCCCGCAGACCTCGCCGCGGCCGCCAACGTCACCGAGGCCGCGTACGCCCAGGCGTCCGAGGACCGCCTCGGCTTCTGGGCCGAGCAGGCCCGGCGCCTCACCTGGGCCGTCGAGCCGACCCAGACGCTGGACTGGTCGAACCCGCCCTTCGCCCAATGGTTCGCCGACGGCACGCTCAACGTCGCCTACAACTGCGTGGACCGGCACGTCGAGGCGGGCAACGGCGACCGGGTCGCCATCCACTTCGAAGGCGAGCCGGGCGACAGCCGCTCGATCACCTACGCGCAGCTCAAGGACGAGGTCTCCCGCGCCGCCAACGCGCTGCTGGAACTCGGCGTGCGCAAGGGCGACCGGGTCGCGGTCTACCTGCCGATGATCCCCGAGGCCGTGGTGGCGATGCTCGCCTGCGCCCGGATCGGCGCCGCCCACTCCGTGGTCTTCGGCGGCTTCTCCGCCGACGCCGTCGCCTCCCGCATCCAGGACGCCGACGCCAAACTGGTGATCACCGCCGACGGCGGCTACCGCCGCGGCAAGCCCTCCGCCCTCAAGCCCGCCATCGACGAGGCCCTGACCAAGGTCGACGGCGTCGAGCACGTCCTGGTCGTGCGCCGCACCGGCCAGGACACCGCCTTCACCCAGGGCCGCGACGTCTGGTGGCACGAGATCACCGAACGCCAGAGCACCGAGCACACACCCCAGGCCCACGACGCCGAGCAGCCGCTGTTCATCCTCTACACCTCCGGCACCACCGGCAAGCCCAAGGGCATCCTGCACACCTCCGGCGGCTACCTGACCCAGGCCTCCTACACCCACCACGCCGTCTTCGACCTCAAGCCCGAGTCCGACGTCTACTGGTGCACCGCCGACATCGGCTGGGTGACCGGCCACTCCTACATCGTCTACGGCCCGCTCTCCAACGGCGCCACCCAGGTGATCTACGAGGGCACCCCCGACACCCCCCACCAGGGCCGCTTCTGGGAGATCGTCCAGAAGTACGGCGTCACCATCCTCTACACCGCCCCCACCGCGATCCGCACCTTCATGAAGTGGGGCGACGACATCCCCGCCAAGTTCGACCTCTCGAGCCTGCGGGTGCTCGGCAGCGTCGGCGAGCCGATCAACCCCGAAGCCTGGATCTGGTACCGCGAGCACATCGGCCACGGCAACGCCCCCATCGTCGACACCTGGTGGCAGACCGAGACCGGCTCGATGATGATCAGCCCCCTGCCCGGCGTCACCGCCACCAAACCCGGCTCCGCCCAGCGCGCCCTGCCCGGCATCGCCGCCACCGTCGTCGACGACAACGGCACCGAAGTCCCCAATGGCTCCGGCGGCTACCTCGTCCTCACCGAACCCTGGCCCTCCATGCTGCGCACCATCTGGGGCGACGACCAGCGCTACCTCGACACCTACTGGTCCCGCTTCGGCCACGGCCACGACCCGGCCGACCCGAACTGGCGCTACTTCGCCGGCGACGGCGCCAAGAAGGACGAGGACGGCGACATCTGGCTCCTCGGCCGCGTCGACGACGTCATGCTCGTCTCCGGCCACAACATCTCCACCACCGAGGTCGAATCCGCCCTCGTCGGCCACCCCTCCGTGGCCGAGTCCGCCGTGGTCGGCGCCACCGACGCCACCACCGGCCAGGCCATCGTCGCCTTCGTCATCCTGCGCGGCACCGCCACCGAGAGCGAAGACCTCATCGCCGACCTGCGCAACCACGTCGGCAAGACCCTCGGCCCCATCGCCAAACCCAAGCAGATCAAGGTCGTCAGCGAACTCCCCAAGACCCGCTCCGGCAAGATCATGCGCCGCCTCCTGCGCGACATCGCCGAAGGCCGCGAAGTCGGCGACACCACCACCCTCGCCGACTCCTCCGTCATGAACCTCATCCAGTCCCAACTCCCCCACAACACCACCGAGAACTGACCCACCGGACCGGACGGTGGCCGGCGGGGCTGGCCACCGTCCCCCGACTCCCGCCCGCACCGGGGCCGCCTTGAGCCATGCGACGGCCAGGTCCCGGTTGCCGGGCGGGACGCGGAGGGTGGCCATTGAGGGGTGGCCGACCCTCCACCGGTGCGGCCCGCGCCCCGTGCGCCGGCCGTACCGGACCACCTCCCCTCCCCCACAGTCACCCGCCCGTCCCCGGCAAACCGCACCGGGCCGCCACGAGGACGTGGCGGCCCACCCTGCCGGGGACGGCCGGGGCGCGGTGGCGCGCCGTCGAGGGTCGGCGCGGCCACCGCCAGGCTGCCGGCACCGCTCCGCACCAAGCGGCGCCGGCAGCCCTTTCGGCATGCCCTCCGCTGAACGGTTCCCCGGGTCGAGGATCCGCGCGGACTCGCGGCGAACGCAGCAGCGGCCGTCCGGAGCAGCGGCTGACGGCTCGTCGGTGAACTCGCCGACCTCGGAGTCTTGACGGCGGCCGCCGGGACCTCCAAACTCAGCCCATCGGTGAGCAGATTTGCTCATAACGTGGCAGTTTTTGTCACTTGTAAGCATCCCCCACACCAAGGACGGCGTCCTCGTGCACAAGCACCTCCACTACCGGGCCACGCCGGCACTGCTGGCAGCCCTGCTGCTGGCGAGTCCGCTCCTCGCCTCCCCCGCCCAGGCGAACGACGGCGTGAACCAGTCGGCGACCAACTACACCGCCTCGGCCAGCTCGAACGGCCCGATCCTGACCACCCCGCCGATGGGCTTCAACAACTGGGCCCGGGCCACCTGTACGCCCCAGGCCCCGCTGGACGGCTCGCCCCAGATCAGCTACTCGTTCCAGCAGTACATGGAGGACAACGCCAAGGCGCTGTCCGACAGCGGCCTGATCGCGGACGGCTACAAGACCGTCACGGTCGACGACTGCTGGATGTACCGCAACAGCTCCGGCTACCTGCACGGCGCCGTCAACTGGGGCGGCGCGACCGACGTGCGCGACGCCACCAGGCAGCCCGGCTTCGACTACGAGCTGACCGCCTACGGGAACTACCTGCACAGCCTGGGCGCCAAGTTCGGCATCTACGAGACCTCCGGCACCCACACCTGCTCGACCGCCACCCCCACCGCGCCGAACCTGGCCAACGGCAGCGAGTACCACGAGCAGGCCGACGCCAACTCCTTCGTCTACTGGGGCGTCGACCAGCTCAAGTACGACAACTGCGGCGACGCGGAGCCGGTCCAGACGCTGGACACCCGGATGTCCGGCGACCTGGCCACCGCCGTCGCCAACTCCAACGCGGCCGGCACCGCCCGGCCGAACGTCAGCTTCGACATCTCCGCACCGGCCGGGTACGGCAACGGCTCCGCGAAGTTCGCCTCGATGAACTGGGTGCGCCCGCTCGGCCAGCTCTGGCGGGTCGGCCCGGACATCTGGAACTACGGTGACGGCAAGGACCCGTGGAACCAGGCGCTGCCCAGCGGCGGCTACAACTTCGGCGCCTACCAGAGCTTCGACAACACCGTGGAGCTCAGCCGCTACCAGGGCCCGGGCAACTGGAGCAACCCGGACATGCTGCTGATCGGCGACAACGGCATGACGACCGCCGAGGAGCGCAGCCAGATGTCGCTCTTCTCGGCGCTGGCCGCGCCGTTGGTGATCTCCACCGACGCCCGCAAGTTCGAGCCCTCCTACATCAGCGCCCACCCGGCCGAGGCCGCCCACCTGAACGCCTCGGTGGCGATCCTGGGCAACTCCGAGGTCATCGCCGTGGACCAGGACTCGCTGGGCGCGGGCGGCTACCGCGTCTCGGGCGGCGCGGCCAACGCCGACGGCACGCCGGCCGCGAGCAGCGGCATCGACGTGGTGGTCAAGCCGCTGGCCGACGGCAGCCGGGCCGTGGTCGTCACCAACAAGGGCGCCGCGAGCGCGAATTACACGCTGGACCTGAACGCCCTGGGCTTCACCACCGGCGGCGGCGCGAACTTCACCGTCCGGGACCTGTGGGCGCACAGCACCAGCACCTCCACCGGCACCGTCCCGCTGACCATCGCCTCGCACGACAGCGCGATGCTCCGGATCACCCCGCCGAGCGGCTCCACCGCCGTCCCGCGCGGCCAGATCACCGCCTCCCGGGACAACTGGGGCAAGGAGTCGCTCTGTCTGGACAACTACCAGTCCCGCACCACCAACACCGCGCTGGACCTCTATCCCTGCAGCGGCGGGTCCAACCAGCAGTGGCAGCTGAACGCCGACGGCTCCGTCCAGTCGCTCCAGTCCGGTGCCTCCAACCTCTGCCTGACCGCGCAGAGTTCCAGCAGCGCCGGCGTCATCAACGGCCAGCAGGGCCAGTGGGCCGGCCTCGCCGCCTGCGGCTCGGCCCCCGGCTTCCAGACCTGGAGCTACAACCGGGACGGCAACCTGAAGCTCTCCGGTACCACCAAGTGCCTTGATGTCTACGGTGGTTCGACCACCACCAGCGGCACCCCGGTGGACCTGTACAGCTGCGGCGCCGCGCCCGGCTCGATCCAGACCAACCAGACCTGGGCCGCTCCCTTCAGCACACCGCCGGCCTCCTGACCCACCCGGACGGCACACGCCACCACCCGCGGGAACGCGCCGCGGGTGGTGGCTTTTGCGTCTCCCGGCGGCGTCCACAGCCCATGATGCCCGAATCCTGAGCAGGATTGCTCAATGTTGCTCGGATCATCTATAAATAGTGCACATTCACTCATGGCCGCGCTCGCGGCTGTCATGGAAGGACCACCCCATGACCACCCATGTCACCACCGAGATCGCCAGCCAGCCGGACTGCTGGCGCACGGCGATGGCCCTGGACCCGGCCGGACTCCCGAAGCCGGGCGAGCACGTGGCCGTCGTCGGCTGCGGCACCTCGCTCTACATCGCGCAGGCCTACGCCGTGCTGCGCGAGGGCTCCGGCCAGGGCGAGACCGACGCGTTCG
>NZ_JBIAGU010000037.1:0-90944 GCF_042869935.1 Kitasatospora sp. NPDC006697 | reverse complement strand
ATGGCCACCCGACTGACCGCCAGCCCGGACAGAATCGGGCAATACCTCCGCCCGAAACTCCTCGCGGCAGCCTAAATCGGTATCGAACACCCTCTTAGGACCTCTGCCAGGTCCTGTGCTCCCCGGCCCCTGGGGAGAGGCCCGGGCGCCAACCGCCACCACGGAAACGACGAAGGCCCGGACCGCTGGTCGGTCCGGTCCTTCTGCCGGCGGAGGATACGAGATTCGAACTCGCGAGGGATCGCTCAGGCACTGTTCCCGGGGGCGTCCATCAGTCGGCTCTCCCAGGCCCAGGCGGCGATTTCGACGCGGTTGCGGACGCCGAGTTTGTTCTGGATGGTCGCCAGGTGGCTCTTGACGGTGCTGAGCGTGATGAACAGGGTGGCGGCGATCTCCTGGTTGGTACGGCCTTTGGCGATGGCCCGGATCACCTCCGTCTCGCGGGCCGAGAGCGCTTGGGCGGGCCGGGCGGCGGTTGTCGTGCGGGCCGGGGGGAGGGTGCGGAGCAGACGCAGGGTGATGGACGGGGAGATCAGGGCGTCCCCGGCGTGCGCGGCGCGGACGGCTTCGATGAGCAGGGCGGGCGCGGCACCCTTGAGCACGAAGCCGACCGCCCCGGCGCGCAGTGCGCCGTGGACGTACTCGTCCAGGTCGAAGGTGGTGACGATGACCACGCGGAGTGGGTCGGCGACTCCGGGGCCGGCCAGAGCGCGGGTGACGTCGATGCCGTCCAGCCCCGGCATCCGGATGTCGACCAGGCACACGTCGGGGCGTAGCCGGCGAGCGAGTTCGACCGTCTCGGCGCCGTCGGCGGCCTCGCCGACCACGGTCAGGTCGTCCTGGTCCTCCAGGATGAGGCGCAGGCCGCCGCGGATCATCGCCTGGTCGTCGGCGAGCAGGACGCGGATGGTCAACGGTTCTCCTTCCGGGAGAGGGGCAGGACGGCACGGACCGACCACCCGGTGTTCAGGCCGGGGCCGGCGGTCAGGCGGCCGCCGAGCGCCTCGACGCGCTCGCGCATGCCGATCAGACCGTAGCCGCCGCGCTGCTTGCGCGCAGCGTGGCCGGGCGGTGCGTCGTCGAAGACCGTCACGGTCACGGCGTCCGGACCATGGGCGATGTCGACCTCGGCAGAGCGGGCGTGCGCGGCGTGGCGGGCGACGTTGGTCAGAGCCTCCTGGACGATCCGGTGGACGGTGGTGGCCACCTCGGGTGGCCAGGGTGCCGGTTCGGTAGGCAGTCGCAGGCTCACCTGAGGGCCGTGCCCGTCGAACCGGCGGACCAGTTCGGCCAGTTGCTCCGGGCCGGAGGCCGCGGGGGCGGTGGTGGCGACGTCATCGGTGTCGCGCAGCAGCCCTACCACCCGGCGCATCGCGGCCAACGCTTCGCCGCCGGCCTCCTCGATGTCGGTGAGAGTGGCGTCCAGACTCTCAGGCTGACGCCTGGCCACGATCCGGGCGGCCTGCGTCTGGACCACCATGCCGGTGATGTGATGGGCGACCACATCGTGCAACTCCCTTGCCAGGGAGAGTCGTTCGTCCTTCCGCACGGCCTCGGCGGTGGTGTGGCGGCGGTGGTCGAGAAAGCGCAGGCCGAGTCCGGCCCCGAGGGCAACGGTCCAGACCTCGATCCCGACCCGAAACGGGGTACTCGGCTCCTCGGTGGCCAGCAGGCCGGCCGCCATCAGTGCCAGCCCGGCCGCGGCGACGGCAGCCGCCCGCCGCCAGGCGAGCGCGCGGGTGGCGGAGCCGCCCAGGACCAGCAGCCCCAGCACCGCCGCAGCCCCGGGTTCACCGGGGAGGTGGGCGAACCGGGCGATCACTGCGGCGGCGCCCGCCACCAGAAGCCCGAGGGCCGCCGCCCGGCCCCGGTGCCGTTCGCGGCCGAGCGCGATCAGGCAGACGAGGGCACCGACCGCCGCGTCGAAGGCCCAGGCCCGGCCCTGGGCCGCGTACTGGGCAGCCATGATGATCACGGTCAGGGCGAACAGCAGCCCCAATCCCGCGTTGACCAACGCCATCGGGCGCTTCGCTGTACTCACCCGGGTCACGCTAGGCGATCCCCGCCCGGCCCCGAACCAGCCGAAAGTACGACTCGACGGGCCGTGGATCGTACCTTCGGTCGCTGTGGCGGTCGGCGGGTCCCACGCACGCTGGGTCTCATGGTTGATCTCATCCCCACACCCACCCTGCTCGCCGCAGCAGCGATTCAAGCCGAGAAGACCGAGCGAAGCCCGCTGCTGTACGCCTGGTTGACGCTCCAGGTGGTCTTCCTGGTCGCGGTCGGCTACGGAGTGTTCCGGCTCGTCCAGATGTGGCGCGCGAAGCGTCACCCGCGCGGCTGACCCGGGGGAGCAGATGACTCCGGTACTCGAAACCGTGAAGCTGGGCAAGCGGTACGCCCGCCGCCATCACGCGCTCACAGACGTCGACCTGAACGTCCCGCCCGGTCGGGTGGTGGGCCTGGTCGGGCCGAACGGCGCGGGCAAGTCCACCCTGTTGCAGTTGGCCTGCGGACTGATCACACCCAGCTCGGGCACGATCCGCGTGCTGGGCGACACCCCCGCCACCGGGCCGGCCCACCTGGCCAAGGTGGGCTTCGTCGCCCAGGACACCCCGGTCTACGCCGACCTGTCCGTCGCCGATCACCTGCGGATGGGTGCCCGGATGAACCCTGGCTGGGACGCGGACCTCGCCCGCCGCCGACTCGCCCGGATCGATCTCGACCCCAGGCACAGGGCTGGCCGGCTCTCCGGCGGCCAGCGCGCCCAACTCGCCCTGACCATCGCCGCGGCCAAACGCCCTGAGTTGCTGATCTTCGACGAACCCGCCGCCGCCCTGGACCCACTGGCGCGGCACGCGTTCCTGGACCACCTGATGGAGTCCGTCACCGAACTCGGCGCTGCCGCCGTCCTCTCTTCCCACGCCCTCCCCGACGTGGAGCGGGTGTGCGACCACCTGATCGTGCTGGCCGACGCGCGCGTTCAACTGGCCGGTGACATCGCGGACGTGGTCGCCGGCCACGTCCGGGTGACCGCACGCCGCGCGGCCCTCGCGACCCTGCCGGCGGATGCCGAGACCATACTTCGCACCGACCGGACCGAACACGAGAGCACCGCCGTCGTGCGCGTCGACGACCGCACTCTGCTGACCGGTGGCCCCTGGACCGTCACCGAGGTCGGCCTCGAGGAGCTGGTGCTCGCTTACCTCGGTCGGGCGGAACAGTCCGGCCCCCGCCCGACCCCGACCACAGCAGAGGTTCACCGATGATCTGGATGTCCTGGCGTCAGTTTCGCGTCCAGGCGCTCGTAGGCCTCGGATCACTCGTCCTCCTGGCCGTCTACCTGGTCGTTCTCGGCGGACAGATCCATGGCGCGTACGACGACACCCTCGCCCACTGTGTCGCCCGCGACGACTGCGCGGGACCGCTCGGAGCCTTCGCCGACCGCTACAGCCTCCAGACCGACCTGCTCGGCTACCTGCTGCTCGCCGTCCCCGGCGCCATCGGCGTCTTCTGGGGCGCACCGCTGATCGCCCGGGAGCTGGAGGCCGGCACCCATAGCCTGGCGTGGAACCAGAGCGTGACCCGCGGCCGCTGGCTCGCCGCCAAGCTCGGATTGGTCGGCCTGCTGAGCGTGGCCACCGCGGGCCTCTACAGCTTGATGCTGACCTGGGCGACCGGCCCGGTCACCAACGTCCTCAACAATCGCTTCGAGCCGGTGCTCTTCGCCTCCCGCAACCTCGCTCCGCTCGGCTACGCGGCCTTCTCCTTCGTCCTGGGTGCCACATTGGGACTGGTCCTGCGCCGCACCGTCCCGGCGATGGCCGCCACTCTCCTGGTCTTCACGGCGCTCCAGATCGTTGTCCCCGCCCTGATCCGCCCGCACTACCAGGCGCCGACCCGCACGTCGGTCCCGCTCACCGCCGAACTGATCGGTCGCCTCACCAAGATCGGCACCTACGGCGACATCGGCGGCCTGCGCATCCCCGGCGGCCCCTGGGTCGTCGAGACCAGCTCCATCCTCGACTCCTCCGGCAAGGAGGTCGGCCACACCCCCTGGTTCCAGGGCTGCATGGACCACAGCTCGCTCTCCGAACTGCCCACCTGCCTCGCCAAGGGCAACGTCCACGTCGAGATCGCCGAACAGCCGGCCGACCGCTACTGGACCTTCCAATGCTTGGAGACCGCGTTCTTCGCCGTCCTCACAGCCCTCTTGGCCGCCCTCGCTTTCTGGCGCATCCGCACTCACCCGGTCTGACGGACGCGTCGGGACTCGCCCCGTGGACACGACGAAGGCCCGGACCGCGTGATGCGGTCCGGGCCTTCTGCCGGCGGAGGATACGAGATTCGAACTCGTGAGGGGTTGCCCCCAACACGCTTTCCAATTCTCCCGAACGGTGTCCGTCGGCGTTCACACCCGTCTCGACCTGCGGCGGAGTGACCCGCTAGGCGGCGGCTGGACCGGGCTGGACAGGGGTGAATGAGACCAAAACTGAGACCAGCTGGCTACGGCTCACCAGGCCCCGACCACCCCTCCTCACGACGTCTCCGGTCAGCTGACTCCTGCCGCCTCCGCCATGAGGCGAGCCCGCTCCTCGGCGCGCGGTTCGGCCTTCCAGCCGGGCAGGAACCTCGACAGAAGGAAGGGGGTTGCTTTCGATCATCTGTTGGGTGGACCGCATGCCTTCGTCGATGACCGCGTCCCCGCTCTCGGCGATCTTTCGGGCCACCGTGCTGGCTGCCCCGATCTGTGACGGGGAGGGTAGCTACCGTTCGAGCATCTCGGTCAGGGTCCTGCGGATGCTCACCGTCTCCCGGCCAGTTGGGGCAGTCTGCATGGTCCGGTGGAAGGTTGCCGTCACGACGTCGGCAGGAGGATCGGCGCGGCCCTGTGGGGCGCTGGGGCCGGGGCCGCCGACGGTCATGGCGAAAGCGTCGCGTAGCTCAGCACCGAATGCGCCGTTCGTGAGTGGTCCGGCACAGTCGGATGCCGGACTGCTCATCTGAGCAGGAGTTCGGCTGCCGGGGTGTGGTTTCCGGTTGCTGCGGCCCCCGCCATCGCTGAGGAGGCGTTCTCCGAGGTGGTGAGCGGCGGTACGACCAGGAGGAGGAAGTGGTCCTGGAAACCCCGAGAGACACTGATGGTTGCGTCACTGCCGGCGAACCAGTTGATTTTGACCATCAGGCCGTTCGCCACGAGGGATCGGGGTACCTCGTCCCAGGCCGAGGTGTCGAGGCCGACTCGGACGATGCGCCCCAGGTGGGCGCTCAGCGCGGTGATCAGGTCCGGGAGCTCAGCCAGGACGTGGTTCGAGCGGGGCCACCACGCGCCGTCGAAGATCCCCTCCCGGGACATCGTCGGCTCCAGCACCAGGCGTGGCAGAAGCGGTACACCGGGCACGGACCACGGCCCGGGTGAGGAAGAAGTGGGAAGAGGGATCGGCATCATCCGGAGCCGCCCGTCCGGTCCGCGAGGGACCTGTCATGACCCAGGGCGACACCACCCGCGGGCGCCCTCGTCGGAGGGGAGCGCCGGAGTAGGCTTGACAGCATCCAGGGCTTTCCGCATCCCGGTTCCCCTTCCGGTTTCGTTCTGGGTGAACAACATTCCGGCCGCCGGCAGGCAGCCGGAGATCGGGTAACGGTGAGCGCCGTGACCATTTCTCTCCCGCATCCGGCAGGGCCGGTCCATGGCCTCACGGTTGCCGACGCCATGGACCCCTGCGACTACCAGATAGCCGACGACAGCACCGTCGACCGGGCCAACGACATCTTCCTCAGCGCCCACGTCGGGTACCTGGTCGTCCGCGGCCACGACGGCCGGTGCGAAGGGCTGGTCACCCGGGCCGGGCTGCACTCGTTCCTGGCCCGTTCCTGGTACACCGATCGGACCGCGATCAGCTCCACGGCGCATCAACGGGGCCCGTTCACGTGGCCAGGCATGGGCCTGCGCCTGGCCGCGGTCGCGATGCGGATCAAGCACCTGGCCGTCTGGCCCGTCGTCGACGAGGACGGCTACCTCCTCGGCGTCCTCACAGCAGGCCGCGCTGCGGCCCTGCTCGCCGCTCCCTCCGCTTGAACCGTCGTGCCCTTCCCGTCGCGTCCTCGTCATGACGACCGTGGTCTCACGGTTACCGGGGTTGCCTGCCCGGCGCCTGGCACGGGGAGGTCGGCCCAGACGGCCTTGCCGCGGCCTTCGGGGAAGGCGCCCCAGTGCAGGGCGAGGCGGTCGACGATGAACAGTCCGTGGCCGCCGATCCCGGCAGGCTGATGGCTGCCGGGATCGGGCGGGGTGATGTCCGGGCGCGGGTCCGTGACGGTGATGCGCAGGCGCGAGCCGTCATCGTCCAGGTCCATGGCGAGGGGACCTGCTGTGTGCCGGACGGCGTTGGTGAGCAGTTCTGATGCGACCAGTTGGGCGTCGTCGCCGGTGGTGGAGGAAGCCAGGCGCCAGTCGGCGAGGGCGTGGCGGGTGAACACCCGGCCCACGTGTACCGGGGAGTCTCCGCCCTCTGCGGTGAAAGTCAGGTGGCGGTGGTGATGGACGGCTGCGGACATGGTGGTCGCTTCCCATCGGTTCGGGTCCCGCGGCCCCCGGATGACGAAGTCTTGTCGCACCATGGCGGCTACCCGTTCGGGCAAGGCTCACGCGCCGCGCCGGCAGTGCGTGGGGCCGCAGGGGCGGGCAAGGGGCGTCGGTCCGGCAGGGGCCGAGGAAGACGGGTGAGCAGCCCGGCCTCGCGCAACCGTGGGCTTCCGGACCTGCGGTGGATTCGTCCGGCCGCGTCGGCTCCGCACGGTGAACAGCCGGGGGCGGACGCCACGAAGCCGAAGCCGCGGTGGAACCGTGCCGTGTTCCGCACGCCCTCGGCATCCTGTCGACCCGTTGGAGCGCGCATCGCCCGGCTGTGGGGCGTAATGGAATGAGTTGCCCTGGTTCACGGAGCCGGGGCGCCCGGCTCGGCAGCAGCGGCGCCGGCCCCGACGACGGGAACAAGACGGCGGTGAGCGAGGATGAGCGGTGAGCGGTCGTCCGCCACGCCGGGAGCCCGCGGCCGGGCGCGGGGTACCGGCGAACACCTGCTGTTGGGCCCGCTGATGGATCGGACCCAGGAACTGCCGCCCCAGATGATCGCTCCACTGGTCGCCGACGCGGTGCGCCGGTTCGGCGGTCGCGACCCGGTCCTCCTGCTGCAGGACTACGGACAGCTGGTCCTGACACCCCTGCACGGGCAGGGGATGACGGCCGGAGAGCCGGTTCCGATCGACGCCTCACCCGCGGGTGAGGCGTTCCTGCGCGGTGTTCCCGTCGAGGAACCGCAGGAGGACGGCGTGCGGGTGTACCTGCCCCTGCCGGGCGGCGGTGACGAGCTGGGTGTGCTTGCCCTGACCCTGGACGCCGTCGGGGAGGAAGACCGCCGGCTGCTGCGGGTCTTCTGCGCCCTGGTCGCCGATCTACTGGTCACGAAGAACGCCTACACCGATCGGATCTTCCAGGCCCGGCGCCTCCAGCCGATGAGCGTGGCCGCGGAGATCCAGTGGTCGCTCCTGCCGCCGCTCTCGATGACGGCCCCCCTGGTCGCGGTGGCGGGCATCCTCGAACCGGCCTACCACGTGGCCGGGGACAGCTTCGACTACGCGCTCAACGACGACCTCCTGCACGTGGCGACCATCGATGCCATGGGCCACGGACTGGATGCCGCCACCATGGCGACCGTGGCCATCGGTGCGTACCGGCACGCGCGGCGCGCCGACATCGGACTGGCGGAGATCTACGCCTTCATGGACCAGGCCATCGCCGAACAGTTCGGGCCGGACCACTTCGTCACCGCGCAGATGATGCGCCTCGACACCGTCTCCGGCCACCTGCAGTGGGTCAACGCCGGTCATCCGGCACCACTGCTGATCCGCGGCCGTCGCGTCGTCGAGCGGTTGGAGGGTGCCACCACCCTGCCGGTCGGCTTCGGCGGCGAGCAGCCCGTGATCAGCGACCGGCTCCTGCGGCACGGGGACCGGGTGCTGTGCTTCACCGACGGCCTGGTCGAGGAACGCGCGCCCGGCGGGGGCCAGTTCGGTGAGCCTCAGCTCATCGACTGGGTCAACCGGGTCGAGCGCTCCGACTCCGGACTCCGGACCACGGTGCGCATGCTCTCCCACGTCCTCAAGCAGGAACGGGGCGGACACACGAGCGACGATGCCACCCTGTTCGCCATCGAGTGGCGCTGAGCCGTCGGTGTACCCCCTTGCCGGACGGGACGACCGTCCCCCGGATCGGCCGGGCACCGACCTCCAGCACCCCGAGTCAGGGCCCGGAGAGCCCTGACTCGGGGTGCTGGAGGTCGAAGACGGTGGCGCGGATGTCGCGGATGACGGTGTCGAGGCGGCCGACGGTGTCGAGCAGGTGCTGCTGCCGGTCGGGCGGTGCGGTGGTGGCCAGGCCGTTGAGGGTGAGACTGATGGCGAAGATGCCCTCGATGACACGGTCGCGCAGGTCCTGGGCGATGCGTTCGTGGTCACGGACCTGTGTGACGAGCTCGGCGTCGGCGCGTTCGGCGGCCAGCTGCTCGGCGAGAGCGGCCTGGGCGGCGAAGACGGTCAGCATGTCGAGCTGGTCGTGGTCGAATTCCGGCCGGCCCGGGTGGCGGGTGACGAAGAGGACCCCGGTGCGGCTGCCGCGGGCGGTCAGAGGGGCGAACATGGCCGGGCCGGATGCGGTGGACAGGTCGGTGTCCGGCTGGTGGGCGCGTTCGTCGGTGGACAGGTCGGCGGTGATCAGCGGTTCGCCGCGGGTCAGGACGAGTCCGGTCAGGGACTGTGCGGTGGGCAGGTGGCGGCCGGTGGCGCGGTCGGCGTCCTGGCCGGTGGCGATGCGGACGACCAGGCGCTCGGGGGTCTCGGGAAGGGAGATCGCCGCGAGGTCGGCGTCCGCGACCTGCCGCGCCTGTTCGACGATCAGTGCGAGCACCTGGTCCGGCTCGGTGCGGGCCAGGAGGGCGGAGCTGATCAGGGCCGTGGCGTGCTGCCACGCCTCCCTGCGCTGGGCCTGTTCGTAGAGCCGGGCGTTGTCGACGGCCGCCGACGCGGCACCGGCCAGCGCTTGGAGGAGTTCCTCGTCCTCCGTGGTGAACGGTGCCGGCACGGTGCCGGCACCCTGCTTGTCGGCGAGGTAGAGGGCTCCGAACGTCCGGCCGCGGGCCCGGATCGGCACGCCGAGGAGGCTCCGCATGGTTGGGTGGCCGGCCGGGAAGCCGTACGTGTCGGGGGCCGCGTGGATGTCGTCGATCCGTAGCGGGCCGGACTGCTTCCGTAGTCGGCCGAGGGCACCTACGCCCTGGGGCCACGGGCCCGTTCAGGCGTTGGGCGCGGCACCGGGGTACGGGAGCGGGGCACGGCCGGGACCGGCTCCGGTGATCGGGAACCTCCGGCCGTCCACCTGCGTGGTCGTGATCCGCAGCAGGGATTCCGCCGGGCCGGGAACCCAGGGCGTCTCGGACCCGGTGCGGCCGATGAGGCGATCGGCCTCCCCGGCGTCGGTCACGGGGTGGGCATAGCCGGTCACACTGACACTCCACGCGGTGGCGGAGTCGGCGCCCTCCGCTTCGAAGAGCACGACATCGCCGTCCGCCAGCCGCTGGAGGCGGGCATCGGCACCGGCGCCGATCACGACGTCCTCGTCGAGGAGGTAGTTCACCGGGGCGACGACGGGCAGGGCCCGCGCGGTGAACACCACTCTTCCGTAGCCGGTGCCCGCGAGCAGGGACAGGCATTCCTGGCGTTCCAGCCCACCAGGTACCTGCGTCGCCTCGTCCATGCCTCCATGCTCCTCGTCCTGGCACGAGCCGCGGCATGGGTCACTCGGCCCTGCTTGTCCGTCGTCCGGCCGCTGTTCGAGGGGTCGACCGTTCGGCAGTGCGACAGCTGGCCCCCCGCATGGGGCGGAGGCATGGACGGTGTCCTGCGGCCGCTGTGTCCGGTTGGTGCCTCATCCTGTCCGCCGACTCGCGGCGTACGTGTCCGCCAGCGCGGTGCGGACGCTCGAGCAGATCGTGAAGACCTGGTCGGTGCCGGTGATCTCCAGTACTCGTCTGGTCTGAGGCGGCGGGGCTGCGAGCACCATCTCCACGCCGGCGGCCCTCGCGCGCTGGCGGGCGGCGAGGAGGGCGTTGAGGCACACCGAGTGGCAGAAGACCAGGCCGGTCAGATCGACGATCAGCCGGGGCGGGCGGGTCTGCGCCACCCGTGCGAGCGCTTGCTGCAGGGGCTGGCGGTCCTCCAGGTCCACCTCGCCGTCGAGGCGGACGATCACCGCCTCTCCCTCAGCCACCGTGGTGGTGGTTCGCAGTTGCGGTGTGAGGTGCTGGAGGCGGTCGGGCGCGGTCTCACGGAGTATGCTCTCGGATTCCGGTTTCGGAATGCCCGAGTCCAGGAACGTCAATGCTTCTCGCCACCCGGCCTCCCCGCGCGCCGTCCGCCACGACCCTTCCCGGATGTCGCCTGCTCCCGGATGTCGTCTGCCTCGAACGTCGGCCACGTCCTCCGCTCCTGGACCCGTCGTGGCACCGGGCCGACACCCCCGGGTCGCCCTCCGTCCGTCCGCCTCGTACGGTCGTGGTCGGGGCAGGAGCGTTGTCACGGGAGGCCAGGATGCGGCAGTACCGATGGATTCTGGAGATCCAGGCCGACGACGGCCACTGGTCCCGGCAGGGCGGTACTCCGGCGCAGAATCCGCTGGAGTACGACGGGCCGCCGCAGCAGGCGGCCAACCACCTCCGGGACGTGTTCGTCCGCACCCTTTCCCGGCCCTCTCCCGGTCCCCGTGCGATCAGGATCCGCCTCTGGGAAGGGGCCGATGCCGTCGGCGAACCCCAGGTCGAGACCGAGTGGTCACGTGAGTGATTTACCCGCCCAGGCCGTACAGGGTGCCGGTCAGCCGGCTCCTACTCGGGTACCGGCCAGGAGGCGGCCCGGCTTCGGGCGCGGTCCGATCGCCTGCCGGCCTCACCAACGCAGTCGGAGGGTGCGGAGGCCGACGGCCACGCAACGACGAGGGCACCTGCCGCTGAGCGGTCGGGGTCCTCGTTCGCCCTGGTGGGCGGCAGTGGAGGAGACGAGATTCGAACTCGCGAGGGGTTGCGCGGCGGGATGACCAGCAGGGTCACACGGCGGGCAAGGTGCGAGCGGACCGAGATCGTGTGCCGGTCCTGCACGACGGTGAATCAGCCCGCGTGGACGGTGTGGTTCGCACGGACGGTGTGGCCCGCGACCGGGATCCGTCGGGGGACGGTCAACCACTGGGCGGGGTTCACGGTGATTCCGGCGACCCGGCCCCACCGCGTGTCCGGTTCGGCGGCGACGCCAGTGTCCGGTGCCGGCATGCGGGGTGCGGTGATGTCCAAGCCACTCCCGGTCCGGCCCGGACCCGGCACGGTACTCAGCGGTTCACGGACCGGCCCCCGCGCCGGAACCGGACGGCGGAGATCACCAGCGCGACGATCAGTACGGCGATGCCGATGAACAGCAGGTACTTCAGGCCCTCGGCGACGACACCGACCAGTCCGAGCACGATCGCCACGATGACGAGCAACAGCACCAGTGCCATCGTCGGCCTCCTTCGTGGTCCAGAGGGTTCCTAGCGGCGGGCCAGGCGGCGCTCCCCGCCCGTGCCCGGTGCGTAGGTCAGTCCGTAGTGGGCGAAGACCGCTGCCTCGTCCTCGGCGGGGAGTTCGCCGTCGGTGTCGATGCCCGGGGCGTGTTTCACCTGGCTCTTGGACAGGGGGACCTGCAGGTAGCCGGGACCCACCGTCGCGTCGGACAGCGGGACGAACACCAGACGGCGGCGGGTGGGCAGGCCGACCGTGACCGTGGCGAAGGACGGCTGATCGGTCGCGGTGTCCACGTAGACGGACTCCAGCGTGCCGATCTTGTGCCCGCCGGCGTCGACCACGTCATGGCCGCGCCACTCCCGGATGTCGCCTGCCTCGAACATCGGCCACCTCCTCCGCTCCTGCTTCCATCGTGGCACCGGAGCCGCCGGCCGACATCCCTGGTCGCCCTCCGCCCGCCCGCCTCGTACGGTCGCGTCAGGGCAGGAGGGTTGTCACAGGAGGGCACGATGCCGGCGGTACCGGTGGATTCTGGAGACCCAGGACGACGACGGCCGCTGGTCCCGGCAGGACGGCACGACGATGCCGAATCCGCTGGAGTACGGCGGTCCGCCGCAGCGGGCGGCCAACCACCCCCGGGACGTGTGCGTTCGCACGATCTCCCGACCCGCGCCGGGCCCCAGGGCAGTCAGGGTCCGGCTCTGGGAAGGGACCGGTATCGACGGCGAGCCCCTGGCCGAGACCGAGTGGTCACGCGAGTGAGACAGCCCGGCCCCGGCCCGGGCGGCTCCCGCCGGCCGCCTACGCGGATGCCGGCCAGGAGGCGGCCCGGCTCCAGGCGAGATCGGCTCGGCGGTCGGCCTCGCCAAGCCCGGTGGAGGGTGTGACGGCCGACGGCAGGAAATCGGAACCGACTTCCGGCCTGGCCGCACCGGCGCTCGACTCCGCGGCGAGCAGGTCGCTCGCGGTCCTGGTGTTCGCGGGATCGGCGGCCTCGGCCATCAGCCGGGCGGCCTCGACGGCATCCGTCCGGGGCGGGACCACCAGCAGGCTCAGCCGACGGGGGGCATAGGAACAGACCATGATCATGTGCTGGTCCTGTTCGACGGTGAACCAGCCCGCGTGGACGGTGTGACCCGCGACCGGGATCCGCCGGGGGATGACGGGCCACTGCGCGGGGTTCACGGTGATCCGGGTGATCCGGCCCCACCGCTCGTCGATCTCGGCGGCCAGGGAGGGGAGTTCGAGAAGAAGATCGCGCGAGCGCGGCCACCAGGCTCCGTCCAGACGGCCGGGTCGCACGCCGCTGGGCGTGAGAGAGAGCCGTGCGGTGGCATCCGCGGAGGTTGGCGTCGTCGCGCGATCGAGGATCGCAGTCATGAGGAGGACCTGACTCCGGACCTGACCCGAGTAGGGTCCGGGACAGCCGTTCGCCGGAGACGATGCCAGTGTCGGTGCCGGCATTCGAGGTGCCTTCGGTAATACCAAACATACTCCGGTCCACATGGTCACCGGTCATCGGCCAGAAGCGGCGTCGGCGTGCCGTCGCACTGGCTCGGGCCGGATCACGGCGGGGGTGTCCTTCCGTCGGACGCATCGCGCTGTCGGCCGCGCGGGGCCTCGGTGGGTAGATTCGGGCGAGGAGCCGGAAGCGTCACCGAAACACTTCGGAGACGAACGGAGTGTCTCGCGGAGAATCGCGCGCGGCTATGGATACTGGTTTTCAATCGCAGGGCGGTCGTCGATCTTCGATCGGCGGTCCTGTCGGTTTGTCAACTCCTTCGATCTGCAAGTCATATCGACGCAGTGCCTCCCGCTGGCGTCAACTCCCCTGACGGTCGAGGGGAAGGAGCGCATCCGCCTGACCCGGAGCAGCCGGGCCGGCCAACTCGGCCAGAGATCCATGAGTCTGCAGGCGACAGACCGGAGCTACGCGGAGGCCAGGATTCACTCATATAGAGCGCATACGTATTATACGTCCGAATAATTCTGGTCTCAGCCTTTTATGCCGAGTGGGACGGACTTTCGAGTCCTGGCTGCCCACTGGGTTGCCGGAGGTAGCGGTTCGGCGCGCATGTCGACGCAAATCGCGGATAATCGCCGAATTTCCCCACAGGAATGGGCTCTTAGATGACACTGAACTTCTCTGCTGCGCCACACTGGCACAGAACGTCCGCCTGGATCGCGGGGATCGCGCTGATCGCCGCCTCCGCGGTGGCACTGACGCCGGGCCAGGCGCAAGCCATCGCCACCGCGGTTCCCCTCGGCACGGCGGACAGCTTCGCGGTCCTCGCCGGCCAGTCGGTCAGCAACACCGGGTCCTCCGTGATCACGGGAGACGTCGGAGTGAGTCCGGGAACGGCCATCAGCGGATTCCCGCCCGGCATGGTGAACGGGACCATTCACTCCGCGGATGCTGTCGCCGCCCAGGCCCAGAACGACCTGACCACGGCGTACAACGACGCCGCCAGTGAGGCGCCGGACGCCACCATCTCCGCGGACCTCGGTGGTCAGACGCTGATTCCGGGCGTCTACAACTCCTCCACTTCCCTTGGGCTGACGGGCACGCTCACGCTGGACGCCCAGGGCGATCCCAACGCCGTCTGGGTCTTCCAGGCTGGGTCTACTCTGACGACGGCCTCCGCCAGCCGCGTGATCCTCACCAATGGCGCCGCGCCGTGCAACGTCTTCTGGCAGATCGGAAGCTCCGCCACGCTCGGCACGAGCTCCACCTTCGTGGGGAACATCCTGGCCCTGACCTCGATCACCGCGACAACCGGTGCGAGCATCGACGGCCGGGCGCTGGCCCGGAACGGTTCCGTGACCCTGGACACCAACCGGATCACCCGGGAGACGTGCGCCGCCGGGTCCACCGGCGGCACCACGACCGGTACGACCGGCGGCACCACGACCGGTACGACCGGCGGCACCACGACCGGTACGACCGGTGGTACCGGTGCCGCCACCGGCGGCACGGGTGCGACCACCGGCGGTCTGATCGCCGGTCCCACGGGCGGTCTCCTGGGCGGCGTCATCGCCGGTGGTACCACCGGTGCCACCACGGCGGGCGCCACTGCCGGCGTGACGGCAGGTGCCACTGGCGGGGAGACGGGCGGTGTGACGGCAGGCGCCACCGGCGGGGGAACGGGCGGCGAATGCGGCCACTGCGGTGACTGCCATGAGCACTGCAAGCCGTGTGGGTGCGAGCACCACTGCGGCCACTGCGGTGATTGCGGTCACTGCGACCATGACGACCACTGCGGTCACTGCGACCATGACGACCACTGCGGTCACTGCGACCATGACGACCACTGCGGCGTTTGCGGCGACGAGTGCGATTCCGGCGCTTGCTGTGAGTCCGCGAACTCCTAGCCGACCCCCGGCCCGCAGATCTCCCGGGTCGGGAGGCGTAACTACCAACACGCGTCCCGTGTGACCGCGGTACCCGGGGAGCGAGCCGCCACCTCAGGTGGCGGCTCGTGCCGCCCGGCCGGATGCGGCGGCGCCCGATGGATCCCCTGTATCCCGCCGCCCGCCGGCCGGGGAAGACAGTAGGGCGCTCGGGTGCGTCAGCTGGGGGCAATGGGATGCGCACAACACCAGCGAACGCATGCGAGGGGAGCAGCCAGGATGGGACGAGCCGGGCACAGCCGCACTTCTAACGTCGACGGGGCGGCAGCCGTGACGGAACCGAGCCGACCGGCGGGCGCGGAGCGGACCGGCACCACGGCGAAGTCGGCAGACCCGCCGCCAGCCGGGGCGCCCGGTCCCCCAACGGGACGCGCAGGACAGTCGCAGCTGCTGCGGAGGGCGACGGTGGGTGCAGGGGCTCTCTGCCTGGCCGTCTCCCTCCTTCATGTTCTGATGGTGTTCCTGTACGTGGCTCCCTCGAACCAGATCTCGCAGCGTTACAGCAAGCAGATCAATGCGTGGATCTATCCGCTGTTCGAGCAGAACTGGCGACTTTTCGCGCCGGATCCGGAATCGCTCTCCCGGCAGATCTCGGTCAGGACCGAGAGCACTTCCGCGGACGGCACGCGGCAGGTGAGCGACTGGCTGGACCTGACAGCCCTGGATGACGCCGACGTGAAGCACAACGTCTTCCCCAGTCATACGACGCAGAACATGCTGCGCCGGGCGTGGACCAGCTATCTGGAAACGCACGGAGGCGACGACCGGTCGCACTCGGCGCGGGCTCTGATGTTTCAGCAGTACCTCCGTAACATCGCGGCGCAACGGGTCTCGGCTCATCGGCACGACGCATTCCAGGCCATCCAGCTGAGGGTGATCACTCGGCCGATCGCGGCCCCCACCCCGCCGCACGGCCCCCCGGCTGCGAAAGCCGCTGTCGACACCAGGTACCTGCCGTGGTGGAAGGTGACTTCGAATGGCAACTGACCAGGCATCAGCTCCGGCGCCGGTGCCGCACCGCGCTCCCACCGGGACCACGTCTCTGCCCGGCCGTGCCGCCGCGCGGCAGCCCCTCTCCCGTATCGGCGCACGCGCGATCGTCCTGATCGAGCGGCCGACTTCCCTGTACGCGGCCGCGGTGCTGCGGATCGGATACGGGCTGCTCTACCTCGTCTTCCTGCTAAGGGAGTTCCCTCATCGCGAAGAGATCTGGGGCCCCGGGTCACCGTGGACGCCTGGTCTGGCGAGGCAGCTGTTCGATCAGACGGGGTGGGCCAGCATTCTCACCCTGTCCGACAGCCCGGCCTACTTCGAGGCCTGCTACGTCCTCGCCGTCGTCACGGCCGCACTCTTCCTGCTCGGCTGGCGGACCAGGGCGACGTCCTTGCTGTTCGCGGCCGTGGTGGCCTCATTCCACGCCAGGGCCATCTTCATGACGGACGGAGGAGACAACGTGATCCTATTGATGGCCGTTTACCTCACCTGCACCGCATGCGGCCGGTGCTGGTCGCTCGACGCGCGCAGAACTCGCCGACGAATCTCCGCCCGACCGGCTGACACTCCGCCGGCGAGCGTCGGAGAACCCGGCTGTCACCAACTCACTTCTTCGCGCGGGCTGCTGGTCACAGTCCTGCACAACTGCGGCATGTTCGTCATCGCGGCGCAGGTCTGCTTCCTCTACGGCTCCGCTGGGTTGTACAAGGTGCAGGGAGGCTCCTGGGGCAACGGGACCGCCCTCCACTACGTGCTGAACCTCGACCTGTTCCGGCCGTGGCCCGCGCTGTCGGACATGTTGGACAGCCACCAGATCTTCGTCGCGGTCGCGAGCTACCTCACGGTGCTGCTGCAGGTGGCCTTCTCGTTCGTTCTCTTCGGCAGGCTCAAGTACATCGTGCTGGTCACACTTCTGGGTATGCACGCGGGTATCGCGGTGCTCCTCGGCTTGCCGCTCTTCTCCGGCGCGATGATCGTCGCCGATGCCGTATTCCTCCCCGACCGGTTCTACGAGTCGCTGGGACAGCTGTGGCGGCGCACCGTCCGGCGAGATGCCGCCCTGGGGCGGGCGCCCTTCTCCGGGGCCGATGCTCCGCTCGTACCACCCCAGACCGGATCTGCCGGCTGAGGCCGAGCACCGGCACCCGCACGGGACCAGCGGCGGCAATGGACGGAGAATGGTGATCGACACGCAGCACGAGGCGGGAGCGGTCCTGGCCTACGACGGTGACTGCGGCTTCTGCCAGGTCGCGGTCGCCGGGATCCGCAAGCTGGCCGCGCCCCGGACACCCGCCGTCCCCTGGCAGGCTCTGCCGAACCGGCACACCGCCGCGCACGTCGCACGGCTTGAACGGGAGGTGCTCCTCCTCCAGGACGGCGTGGTGCACGCTGGCGGGGCGGACGCGCTGATCCGGTTCGTCGAGTCGTCCCCGAGCCGCCGGTACCGGGTGGCCGCGGCCGTGGTGGGCCTCCCGGGCGTACGGATCCTCGCCCGGCGGGTCTACGCGGTGGTGTCGCGCAACAGGCACCGCATTCGCACCGGCGCGGCCACCTGCTCCGTGGCCCGCTCCTGACCTGTCGACCGCTGTCTCACGCCGGGCACGACCGAGCCGCTCAACCCCAGCACCGACTACCACCACTGGAAAGCGACTCCTGCGCGAGGCCGGCATCCGTGACCGCCGCCTCCACGACGCCCGCCACACCGCCTCGACCGTGCTCCGGCGTCCCCCCGGACCTGATCCACCGCCTGGTGCGCCAACATGAACGCGCCGAGGACCGTCTGTTCGGCGTCGATGTCGTGCGATGGCTCCCCGGAGGTGGTGTTGACGCAGACACCACCGGTCCCCGGCCGAGCCGCCGCAGGCTGCCGACTCATCGGGGACCGACGTTCCCGACCCGAGCCCTGCTGTTGCCGCTGGCCGGTCCCTGGTGTCCGTCGCCTACATCGGCCGGCACGGATCCCCTTCCTGTACGCCGAGCACGCCCAAGAGTCGGTTGGCCGCTGGACCGCCCAGTGGCCAGGCGGTGTCGCCCAGGTCGAGCAGCGGGAGCGCGAGAAGTGGGATCAGGCGGGGCCAGGTGGCCTCCTGGCGGTCCGACAGCGTCCTCTTGGACAGCGGGTCGTGTTCCACGCCTGCCCAGTCTTTCGCCCCGGGGGCGGTCGGCTGGACCTGGCCATGCCGGAGCGCTGGCGTGAGAAGGGTCGGGGACTGGAAACGGAGCATCAGTCAGCACGCCACTCCCCGAGGCTACTCAGTAGCCGTTGCCGCTCTTGGAGCTGGCCGACGGTGAAGCCGACGCAGAGGCTGCGCTGGTGACCGCGTCACCGCTGGGGCTGACCACGTACCACGAATTGCCGAAGGCGTTGACGCCCTGACCGTTGGTTTGTCCGGGCTTTGTGTCCTCGGCGAAGTAGTACAGCGGGTGGCCGTTGAAGGTCACCTGGGTCGAGTTGTCCGATCGGGCGGTCGTTGCGACCAAGGACGCGGACACTCCACTGCTGTTGGGTGTCCCGGTCGTGGTCTGCGGCGGCCAGGCCTGCGCACAGGCGCCGTTGCAGGTCGAGGTCGTCCCGGTATCGGCCTTGAACAGATACAACGTCCTGCCGGAGCCGTCGACCAGGATCTGACCGAGCGGCGAACTCGCCGTCTTCACCGTGGCGGCGCTGCCGGCAGTTGTGGAGGCGCTACCGCTGGCAGCGGCGGAGGCGGTGGTCGTCGGGGTGCTGGCGCTCGGACGCGGGGTTGAGGAAGCCGTGGTACTGGAACTGCTGCATCCGGAGACACAGGCCGCAACGGCGGCCATACCAACAGCAAGGGTGATGACACGATTCACGACAGACCTCTTGGCCCTGGGGATGCGGTGGCACGGCCCGCCGACGGCGAGTCTCCGAACCACGTTACGTACCGATGCCCGACCCGCTTCCCCGGGCGATACGCCCCGCGCCGACTTTCACTCGTGCGGGTGACCAAGAGGCAGCAATGGTGTCCGACTGCCCTCACTGGGAGGTCCGTCGGCATCAGCGTGGGGGAGCGCTATGCCCGGACCAATCGGCTGGATCCTGATCGCACCGGGGAACGAAGGGCCTGCAGACGTTCGAATTCAGAACCCGGGCACGTGGAAGCCGTCGAGGAACCACAACGCGCTCGTGTACCAGACGACAACAATGGTCACCACCAGCGTGCCGCCCGCTAGCGGCAGCAGCCAGCCTGTCATCCGCCGAGAACAGACGAACACCGCCTTGGCCGCAAAGGCCCCGTAGAAGAAGCATGCGGACAGGGAGTGGCTTGTTTCGCTTCGCTTTCCCGTTCATGACGTGCCGGCCCAACCCGTGTCGGCGGCGGCGACCTGGAGCGGTCGTTCCGGGACGCGGCCGGCCTGTCATTCGTGCGCCTGTCGGGCGGCTGGAGCCGTCACAGTCAGGTGAGGTGGTTGACCAGGGAGGTGAACAGCATGGGAGCGCGGGAGGCCAGCGGGACGATCCGCGGGGCCAGCAACGAACTGGCGCGAACCCGGACCAGCGCGTCGGTGAGCAGGCGGTGGCGCCGAGTGGCCCGCCGCCACGCCTGCTCGTACTCCTGCGGTCGGTCGGCGCGTACACAGCGCACCAGGTGTGCGGCGCCGGCGAGCGCGAGGGAGAGGCCCTCGCCAGTGAGTGCGTCGATGTAGCCGGCGGCGTCACCGACAAGCAGGACCCGACCGGCCACTCTGGCCCGGACCTGTCGGCGCATCGGTCCGGCACCGCGGACGGCGGAGGCGGCCCGAGCGGGAAGGCGGCGGAGGAGCGCGGGGAACGCCGTCAGGAGTGCGTCGAACGGCATTCGCTCCCCGGTTAGGACGGCCACGCCGATCAGGTCCGGGCCCAGCGGGGTGACGTACGCCTCGCCGAGCGCGGACCAGTGCACCTCCACGCAGTCCGTCCAGGGCGCCACCGCGAAGTGCCGCCGCAGTCCGTGCCGGGGTGCTCGCCGGTCGGGGAGTTCGAGGCCCAACTGCCGCCTGATGGGGGAGTGCAGGCCGTCCGCGGCGGCGAGGTACCGGGCGGTGAGGCCGGCGGTGGTCACGCTTCGGGTGTCCTGGCGGACCGTGCCGACCTTCAACGGCAGGACCGGGATCCCGAGTTCCGCCGCTCGCCGGGAGAGTGCCGAGTGCAGGGCGGTCCGCCGCACGCCCAGGCCCGTACCGTGCCGGAACCGGGCCTCGGCGAGCCGGCGCCCGTCCAGATAGCGGATGCCGCACAGCGGTTGACCGGCCGTCATGACGCCCAGCTCGGCCAGGGCGCGGACGCCCCCGGGCATCAGGCCCTCGCCGCACGCCTTGTCGATCGGACTCGGTCGCGGTTCCACGATCACCACCTCCAGTCCGGCCGTGGCGGCGTGGATCGCGGTGGCGAGGCCGGCGGGTCCGCCGCCGGCGATCAACAGGTCGATCACGCCGGCACCGGCGCGAGGCGGGTCAGCGCGGCGTTCTCGCAGCGCAGTCGGGTGGCGAGAAGCGGAAGGTTGAGCAGGGTGAAGACGGTGGCGGTGAGCCAGGCGCTGTGGACGAGGGGCAGGGCGGCCCCTTCGATGACGACGGCGAGGTAGTTGGGGTGGCTGAGCAGCCGGTAGGGCCCGGTGGTGACCAGCGGCAGTCCCGGCACCACGATGACCCGGGTGTTCCAGCGGGGCCCCAGCGTGCCGATGCACCACCAGCGCAGGGCCTGGGCACCCGCCGTCAGGGCGAGCATGGGCCAGCCGAGGGCGGGCACGAACGGGCGGTGGGCCAGGTGGGCCTCGGCCAGGCAGCCGACCAGCAGGCCGGTGTGGAGCAGGACCATCACGGGGTAGTGGCCGCGCCCGTACTCGACGCCGCCGCGGGCTCGGCTCCAGGCGGCGTTGCGTCGCGCGACGACGAGTTCGGCGAAGCGTTCGGCGGTGACCAGGAGGATCAGCAGGGTGTAGGGGAGCACGTGGGGCCTACCAGCGCAGCAGGACGAGTTCGGAGCAGAAGCCGGGCCCCATGGCGAGGAGCAGCCCGGGGCTGCCGTGCGCCGGCGGGCGCTGGGCGAGGGTGTCGCGCAGGATGTGCAGCACGGAGGCCGAGGAGAGGTTGCCGACCTCGGCCAGCGAACGTCGGCTCGGCTCGAGTGCGGTGTCGTCCAGTCCGAGTGTCTCGCGCAGGGCGTCCAGGACCTTGGGCCCGCCCGGATGGGCGACCCAGCCGGTGATGTCCGGCGGCTTCAGGTCGTGCTCGGCGAGGAAGGACCGGACGTCCTCGCCGACGTGCAGGCGGACCAGTTCGGGCAGTTCGGCGCCGAGCACGATTTTGAAGCCGGTGTCGCCGATGTCCCAGCCCAGCGCGCGGTCGGTGCCTGGGTACAGCCGGCTGTGGGTGGCCAGCACCTGCGGGCCCGCGTACTCCTGGCAGCGTGGGTGCTCCCGGCCGACGGCCACCAGCGCTGCGGCGCCGTCGCCGAAGAGCGCACCGGCCACCATGTTCTGCACGGAGGTGTCGGTGCGTTGCAGGGTGAGCGAGCAGAGCTCGACCGAGAGCAGGACCGCGACCTGCTCGGGATGGCCCTGAAGGTAGTCGTGCAGCCTGGCCAGGCCGGCGGCCCCGGCGACACAGCCGAGCCCGAAGATCGGCACCCGCTTCACGTCCGGCCGCAGGCCCACGCGCCCGGCCAGTCGGGCCTCCAAAGAGGGCGCGGCGATGCCCGTCACCGAGGTGGAGATCACCAGATCGACGTCCTGGGCCGCCAGCCCGGCCTCCGCCAGGGCGCCGGTCAGTGCCTGCTCGGCGAGCCGCCGCCCGGCTTCGATGAACAGGTCGTTGGCCTGCCCGAAACCGCTCAGCTCCCGGTAGCGCTCCAGCGGCAGGACCAAGTGACGGGTGCCGACCGTGGAGGTGGCGTGCAGCCGCTCCAGGACGCCACGCTCCGTGTCCTGCGGCAGGCACATCGCCGCCAGGGCTTCTGTGATCTCGCCCTGTTCGTACCGGTGCGGCGGGAGCACCCCGTGGACAGCCGCGATTCTGGTCATCTGGCCAGAATAGGTTCGACCTGACTATTCATCACAAAATGACCGGTATTCGGCGGTTTGCCCGATCTAGCATGGGGACGTGCACACCACCGGGTCCCAGCAGGCGTGCGAAGCCGCAGCCGTAGCGTCGCCTCCCAGCGCGGGCGGTCCGGTCCGGGGGCTGCTGGCCGCCTCCCACGCTGCCCCTTCGATCGCCGTCACCGTCGTGATCACCGCACTGGCCGCGGCCTCGGGGCGGAGCGTGGCGGGAAGCGCACTGGTGGCCTCGGCGGTGCTCACCGGGCAGCTGTCGGTGGGCTGGTGCAACGACCGTGTCGATCTGCGCCGGGATCTCGCCACCGGCCGGAGCGACAAGCCGCTGGCGACCGGCGCGGTGCGCCCACAGACCGTTGCCGTCGCCGCCGGGTGCGCGCTCGCGCTGTGCATCCCACTGTCGCTGGCGAACGGCCTCGCAGCCGGCACGGCCCACCTGGTCGGGGTCGCCGCGGCCTGGTCATACAACCTGGGTGTCAAGCGCACCGTGTTCTCCTGGCTGCCCTACGCCGTGGCATTCGGGCTGCTTCCCGCCTTCGTCACCCTTGCGCTGCCTGGCCACCCCTGGCCCGCGGGATGGGCAGTGGTGGCCGGCGCACTGCTCGGTACGGGCGCCCACGCCACCAACGTCCTGCCCGACATCGACGGGGATCTGCGGACAGGCGTTCGCGGCCTGCCCCAGCGCCTCGGGCCGCTAGGCGCGAGGTTCCTGGCTGCCGGCCTGCTGCTCGCCGGGGCGGTCGTTCTCATCCTGGGACCGAGCGGGCGGATTGGCACCGTTGGCTGGGTCTCCCTCGCCGTCACCGGCGCGCTGGCGCTCGCCGTCGCGTTGCCGACCGGCTCCGATCCGCAAAGCCGGTTGCCCTTCCTGGCCACCGTCGCCCTGGCTGCCCTCGATGTCGGCCTGCTCCTGCTGCGCGTCGCCGCTCTCACCTGACACGGTGCGCACGGGTCGGTCACGTGACCGACCCGGCCCAGGTTGCTGTGACTGTGCTACTTCCGCCGCGTGGCCGGAATGCGGGAGCTGGGGTGGCATCGGCCCGAATGCATCCCGCCTGCAGTCGGGCCGTTGCTCGGCCGGGCTTCGGACGGCGCCGAACGGCAGTGAATGCAACCAGAACTGTGGCCAGAGCACGACGAGGCCCCGACCGCTGCTTGGGTTCTAACGGTCCGGGCCTTCTGCCGGCGGTGGATACGAGATTCGAACTCGTGAGGGGTTGCCCCAAACACGCTTTCCAATTCTCCTCAGCGCCGTACGCCGGGGTTCACACCTGTCCTGACCTGAGGCGTAGTGCATGGCTGGGTGGCGGGTGAACGCGGTTGGACCGGGGTGAATGAGACCAAAACTGAGACCAGGTCCCGCCCTGCGGTGTTCATCCAGGCCCACCAGGAGGAAGGCCGCCGGACCGCTCTCGGTCACCGACAACTCCCCTCGCCGCCCGGCAACGGGAGGCCGCAAGCCGTCGTGGGAATCGCCGGCGCGTACGGATCGGCGGTACCGACCACCGGCACCGTCCCGATCGACGACGCCCGCATGGGTGGCAGCCTGCTGCCACCCATGCCGGTGTGGCTGGTGCACGGCACCGCCGATCCCGTGGTGGATGTCGAGCGTTCACGCGAGTTGCGCACGGCTCTTGAGGGACAGGGCTGGCCGGTGTCGCTCAACGAGGTCGCCACGGATCACGCCGGCGTCATCATGACCGAGTTCGTCCCCGAGCACGACCGCTGCTTGCCCAGCAGCGCTGACCACGCCGTCGCGGCGGGGGCGCGGACCGCCGACGTGCCGGCCCGCGCAGCTGGCATCACCGTTCAGCACTCCAGCGATCGATCGTGATCCCGCTGGTCCAGACCGGTGCGGCTGGGGAAGGTGTGCAGGTGGTCCTGCCAGTTGGTGCGGCATCCGGGGCACAGGTCCACGCCACCGAACCCGCCGGCCCGCTCGGCTCCGTAGGACCTCCTGCGGAGGCAGTCGGGACACTTCTCGCCCTCGGGGCGCTCCAGCATCTCCGCCATCCCGGGGAACAGCACCCGGTCGGCTTGGGCGAGGACCGCCTGGTAGCGGGCCTGCTCCTCGGGTGTGCTGGTGTCGGCATCGATGCGGTACCACAGCTTGGCGTTGCGCCGGGCCTCCTCCACGATGTGGACGTCCCGGGGCGCTCCCAGGCACAGGCCGTCCTCCACGAACCGGTAGCGTCGCATCATCAGGTGGATCGGGCCGCCGACGAAGCGGGCGAAGTTGACTGCGCAGCGCCCGGCCGTGGTGCGTGACCAGCGGACGTCCAGGTCCCACAGGGCTTGGCGGTAGGACCGGTAGGCGTCCTCGCGCTGGTCGGCGCCGGCGTAGGCGAAGGTGTTGTGGATCTCCCCTTCCGCCTGGTGCTTGTGGAAGGCCACCGCGTCGTAGAGCACTTCGCCGATCTCCGTGATGATCCGGTTGTCCGTCTCGCTCAGCCAGGCGTCGTCATCGTTGCACGCGATCGCGGCGGCCACGTAGAAGCGGAACATCCCGTCGCAGTCGCGCAGCCGAAACCAGTCGGACGGCGAATGGGCCAGCGCCTCGGTGTAGCGACGCATCAGCTCGCTGCCGCGACGTCCCGTGGACTTCTCCGTCATGATCAGCAGTGATGCCCGGTACTCGCGGCCCATCGCCTCGCGCACCTGGCCGTCGCCGAACAGCTCATCCAACAGGCCGTCGATGTCGTAGCCCAGGATCGGCCGGTCGGAGAGCACGTCCACCAGGTCGCCGAAGACCTCCGCGACGATCGCCACCGCCCCCAGCCGGGCCAGCGCGACGTACCGCTCCCAGTTCCTGAACTCGGGCACCACGCACCGGTTGTACTCCCAGGTGTGCGTCAGGGTCTCCGCCCGCCGCCCCGGCTGCAGGCCGCACTCCGTCATGTCGGCCTGCATAACGCTGGGGTAGAACCAGGAGTCCCTCGTCATCGCGATCCCTCTCCATCACCGGCGCCGGAAACGAACTCTCCCTCTGTGTCAACGGTCCAGCCACAGCAGCACTGGGTGGGAGGCGCACTCGGCGGCGCTGGAAGCAGATCAGTGGCGCCACCCACTCCATTCCGCGCCCCAGGTCTTTCTCGCCGGCTCTGCATGACCGACGGCCCCGCCGCGCCATGCGGGTGCGGAGGCTGGCGGCTGCCAAAGGCAACGACCAGCCTTTCATCCCGCTTACGATCGACAGCGCCCCCGGGCGGGCTGCGTGCGAGGAAGGCCGGAAGACATTGCTCAAGCCGAGTCGGCCGCCCGGCTGACTCCGAGCCAGGGTTTGCTGGGCGTCAACTGCAACCAAGAATGCAACCACGAGACGACGAAGGCCCGAACCGCTGAGCGGTCCGGGCCGACGTTTGCCCTGGCGGGCAAGGGCGGAGGATACGAGATTCGAACTCGTGAGGGGTTGCCCCCAACACGCTTTCCAATTCTCCCGAACGCCGTCCGCCGGGGTTCGCACCCGTTCTGACCTGCGGCGGCGCGAACCGCTGGGCGGCGGCTGAACCTGGCTGGACGGGGGTGAATGAGACCAGAACTGAGACCAGGGCGCGCGCCTCTCTGAGGGTCCCAGGCTCTACTTGCCGTAGTGGTAGCGGCATGCGATGACGCACACGGCGTCGGCCTGCTCGTCAAGGATGTAGACGAGGCGGTGTTCCTGATCGATCCGGCGGGACCAGGCCCCGGCGAGCTCGTGCCGCAAGGGTTCGGGTTTGCCGATGCCTTCGTTGCCGTTTCGGCGGATGTCGTCGATCAGCTGATTGATGCGCTTGAGGAGGCGGCGATCGTCGGCCTGCCAAGACAGGTAGTCGCTCCAGCCGCGCTCGGTGAACTGGACCTTCACGCGCTCTGCTCGGTGAGGTCTTCGGGGTCGATCAGTTCGCGGGTCACCGCGCGGCCCTCCCGGTACTCCTGCAGGGAGCGGCGAAGGTGGTCGGCGTTGGCCGGAGAGCGCAGCAGGTAGTCGGTCTCGCGGAGCGAGGCGTACTCCGCCAGTGAGACGACAACCAGCGGCTCGTGGCCGGCACGTGTGATGACAAGCTCTTCAGCGTCGCGCTCGACGGCATCGAGTGCGGCGGCGAGATTGCCGCGGAGCTCGGTGGCACTCATCGTCTTCATGTTGTACAGAATAACGTACATCCATCGAGCGAGCCAGAGCGTGAACGACGAAGGCCCGGACCGCGGGTGCGGTCCGGGCCTTCGTGAAGGCGGAGGATACGAGATTCGAACTCGTGAGGGGTTGCCCCCAACACGCTTTCCAATTCTCCCGAACGCCGTCCGCCGAGGTTCACACCCGTCCTGACCTGCGGCGGAGGGGCGAGCCGGGCGGCGGCTGAACCGGGCTGGACGGGGGTGAATGAGACCAAAACTGAGACCACGATCCGAGGCCCAATGCGGGGCCTGTACGGCCCCCGCACGGGCCCGCTACAACAGAAGCTGCGGCAGATCGATGATGGAGTCGATCTGCCAGTCGGCGTTGTCCTTGAGTTCGGGGTCACCTGCTTGGAGGTACCCCCAGGGGCCTCGACGGATGTGGGCCGTGCGGAGGCCGCCGGCCTTGGCGGCGATGATGTCGTTGTCGCGGTGATCGCCAACGTAGACGATCTCATCGGGGTTGCCGGGTGCCCAGTCGATGACGCGAGCGAAGAACGCCGGGTCGGGCTTGGCGACGCCCCACTGGCCGGAGGTTGCGATGGCGTCGACGGGGAGGTCGAGGTCTGCGAGGAGTTCGGCGGTTCGTGCGGTCTGGTTGCCGGCGATGCCGACCCAGAGGCCGGCAGCCTGGAGGGCCGCAAGGCCGGGGCGGGCGTCGGGGTACAGGTCGGTTTCGCTGATGGACTCGCCCTTGCCAGCGTCCTCGCGGGCCTGACGCTCGGCAGTGAGGTCGAAGCCGGGGCGGATGAGGCGTAGCGCCTCGGCGTTGTCGTGGCCGAGGGCGGTGACGGCGCCGACGAGGGCGGCGAGGGTATGCCTCGGGACACCGAGCCAGTCGGCCCAGGAGCCCCAGAAGGTGGTGTCGTCCATGAGCGTCTCTCCGACGTCGAACACCACTGAGCGGATCGCCATGCTGTCGCTTCCTGTTGGCCGTGGGTTGCATCAACTGGGCACTGTTGACGTGCTTCTGGGGTGAGAATACGTGGCACGCAACGTATCGGTCGGCCGGGAGTGCCATGTGAAAGCATCCACCGAGCACCTTGGGCAGCGGTTACGCGAGCTGCGCAGCCTGCACGAGCTGACTCAGCAGGAGCTGGCGGACCTCGCGGGTGTGTCGAAGTCACTGGTGAGCAAGGTCGAAGCGGGTCAGCGGCCGGGCAGCTGGTCTCTCGCTGTGGCAGTCGCCCGTGCCCTGCGCATCGAGGTTTCCGCCCTCCTTGGCGAGGAGGAGGGTGCCGGGGCGGTCGTGAGTCGGGGCGAGGCGTGCCTTCCGGAGTTGCGGCGGGTGGTGGCCGTGTACGACTGCCCGCCTGACCTGGGGCATCCGGTCCGCCCACTGCCAGAGCTCGCTCGTGACGTCGCTCGGGCCGGGCACCTGCGGCTGCATTGCCAGTACGGCGCATTGGGCGAGATGGTCGTGCCGCTGCTGGAGGAACTGAGCGTCGCGGCGGATGTCCTCGCGGGCCACGATCGGGAGTTGGCCTTCTGGCTACTGTCTTCGGCCTACCGCTGTGCGGATGCCGTCGCGCACAAGCTGGGGCACTACGACCTGTCGACCACGTTGATCGATCGCGTCCGCTGGGCGGCCGAGCGGTCGGGTGACGAGCTGATGCTGGCGACGGCAGCTTACGTGCGGGCGGAGACGTTCTTCGTCTCGGGTCCGGTCGAGTCCGGCCTGCGGATCCTCGGTGCGGCCGGGGAGGCGATCGCCGGCAGGACGCTGACCGACACCAAAGCCGCGAGCGTCTACGGTGCCCTGCACTCTCGAGCGGCGGTTCTGGCGGCGTTCGGTCGGAAGTCGGAGCAGGCGTGGGCGCACCTGGAAATCGCGCGGGTGATGGCCGAGTCGGTCGGCGCCGAGGTGGCCTACTTCCACACCAGCTTCGGGCCGGCCAACTTGAAGGTGCACGAGGTGGCGATCGCCGTCGAGCTAGGGGACGCAGACGAGGCCGTGCGCCGTGCTCGTGGGTGGGTGCCGCCCTCCAGCCTGCCGGCCGAACGGGCCAGTCACCACTTCATCGACCTTGCGCGGGCGCAGAGTTGGCAGGGGAACTTCGACGGGGCCCTGTCCTCGCTGCTGGAGGCTCGTCGCCGCGCGCCGCAGCACACCCGTACCCACTCCGGGGCCAAGGAGGCCGCCGCAGCGATCGTCCACCGGTCCAGGCGCTCGCCTGACGCAGCGCGGGGCCTCGCGACCTGGCTCGGCATCGCCGTCTGACGCTGCGGCAGCGACGTCTGGAGGGAAGCTTTACCGGCCCGGGTGCCGAGTTGCACTCCTGTGCCATTTCCGGGCCTTGCCCGCCGCGAAGCTGGGTGCACCCCGCGAGGCGACCCGATCAGTCGCCGGAGCGGGGGTCCCTCACCCATCTTCTGGAAGGGCTCCCTCATGCCTTCACGCATGCCGATCACCGTCGTCGGCCTCGCCCCGCACACCAGCGCCGCACTCTGGCAGGCGGCCAGCCAGATTCGCGCGGACCCCTACACCGATGGCGACGCGTTCGCCCAGCAAGCCCGTACTGCGGCAGCGTCGCTGCCCGAAGACGGCCTCACGGCCGTGCTGGACCGCTTCGCCTCGCGTCAGGGTCCGTCGAGCCTGCTGATCCGCGGCGTTCCCATGCCCGAGGCGCTGCCGCGGACCCCGGCGGGCAGCTTCCACCGGCTGCCGGAGGTGCGACCGGCCGGCGCGGAGCCGGTCCTGGCTCTGGTCGGCGCGCGGCTGGGCGAGATCTTCGCCTACCGCGAGTGGGACGGTGCGCACCTGGTCCAGAACCGGTACCCCGTCGCCTCACACCACAACGTGCAGACCGCCTCCGGCGCGAACGACCTCGTGCTGCACACCGAGGCGTGCTTCACCGCCTACCCACCGGACTTCCTGGCACTGCTCGGCCTGCGCCCGGACCCGACGGGGCAGGCTGTCACGCTGGTCTCGGACATCGCCCAGGCTCTGGCCCAGCTCACTCCCGCCGAGCGCGGCGCGCTGCGGGAGCCGCTGTTCGTCTTCCCCACCGACCGAGGCAGCTACAACCACGAGGGCCGACGCACCACCGAGCCCGTGCCGCTGCTCAAGGACCGCGCCGATGGCCCTGTGCTGGAGTACTCGACCCTGATCACCGCCATCACGGCCGCAGGCGCTGCCGCGCTGGCCGCGCTGGAGGAGGCCCTGGGCCGGTGCGCTCAATCGGTCCTGCTTGGCGCCGGTGATCTGCTCCTGATCGACAACTGCCATGCCGTCCACGGCCGCACCGCGTTCCGCCCCGCCTACGACGGCACCGACCGGTGGATCCAGCGCGTGCTGCTCCTGCGCCGCCTGCCCTCCGGCGGCCGGGTCGTCCCGGACACGCGCCTGGCCCACTACCCGACCGAGTACATCAAGGCCCTCGCCCTGCCTGCCTGACCCTCCCGCCGAGAGCAAAGGACTGGTCCGCCATGTGGCACGGACACAAGGTCGTCGACGCCGACGGCCACATCATGGAACCCCTGTGGGACTGGGAGTCCTACCTCGACCCGGCCTTCCGCGAGGACCGCCTCCGGGTGGTGCGCGACGAGGAGGACGGCGACAAGCTCCTGATCCAGGGGCGCCCCTCCGCGCTGGTTCGCCGTCTCGGCGGTCTCCCCGCGCCGGAGGACGGCGAGATCCGCGACTGGAACACCCTGCCTACCGACGGAGTCTTCGCCTCCTACCAGGAGTCGTGTACCCGAGCGTCGTGGGACGGCCCGGCGCGGCTCGCCTGGCTCGACGCCGCCAGCATCGACGCCACGTTGCTGTTCCCCTCGCTCGGCCTGATCTGGCCCCGCGAGGTCGACCCGACGAGCCCCTGGGCGGTCGCGCACTTCGACGCCTACAACCGCTGGATCGCCGATATGGCCAGCTGCGACGCCGAGCGCCTCCTCCCGGTCGCTCAGGTGCCGGCGACCGAGGACGCACCCGAGCGGCTGCGGCAGCTGGCCGACGCGGGCTTCGCGCACGCCATGATCTCCGGCGGGATCCGTGACAGCCTCCTGCCTGCGGAGCCGCTGTTCGCCGCCGCGCAGGACCTGGACATCGCGCTGCACCTGCACAAGGTCGCCGTCCCGCACTTCCTGCCCATCGCCCGCAGGCGCGGTGGCAGCACGAGCCTGACCGCCCCGGCGATGGGGCCACTGTTCAACCACATCAACCAGACCCTGCCCGGCCAGCTGCACCTCGCCGCGCTGCTGGACGCCCGGGTCCCGGACCGCTACCCGCGCCTGCGCTTCGCCTTCCACGAGTGCAACGCCGGATGGTTGCCCTCCTGGCTCGACCGCGCTGAGGAGTCCTGGCACACGCTGCGCGGCAACGGTGTGACCGGCCTGTGCGAGCTCCCGCCCTGCACCTACCTGACCGACCGCGACACGTTCTTCTTCTCCGTCGGCCTGGGCGAGGACCTCACCCGCCTGCCCGACTGGCTCACCACGCGGCTCATGCTCGCCACCGACTACCCCCACCCCGGCACCCCGAAGAACCCCGCCGCCGAATGGGCCGACGCACTCGCCGCCCTCCCCGAAGCCTTCACCGCTGGACTGACCGGCGCCAACGCCGCCCGCCTCGTCTCTGTCCGCACCGCCAGGAAGGAACACGAACGTGCCGTCTCGCACTGACCGGGCCGCCCGCTTTCCGCTGACCCTCACCGGCATGGACAAGGTCCGCATCGAGGAGGTCTTCCGTCTCGGCGCGCTGCGCGACGGCGTCCAGCTCACCACGACCGACATCCGCTTCCCCGTCTACGGACAGGTCGTTCCCCGCATCGAGCTCGAACTGACCGGCCCCGCCTTCGCCAAGAAGATCACCGTCCGCGTCAACCAGGACTCCCCTTTCATGTTCGACGGCGACCAGCTCAGCGCCCACCTCAACGGCCAGCAGCACGCCATCGCCAGTACCCAGTTCATCGACGGCGACCGCGCCCCCACCGGCATGTACAACTTCGGGCTCATGCGCGAGAACGGCATGCGCTCCTTCGTGTTCGACTACCACACCTACTGCGCCTTCTCCTGCGACTTCTGCTTCAAGGAGTCCGAGTGGGAGATCCTCGCCCTCCAGGGCGGCGCCAGCTCCAACTACACCGGCAACTTCGACGCCTGCCTCGCCTACGTCGACGCCCATGCGGAGGAGATCAACCAGAACTACGACATCATCTGGCTGTGCACCGGCAGCATCACCAATGAGAAGGTCGAACTCGAACGCCACTGCCGCCTGGCCACCACCCTGCGCCGAATCGGCTACACCGGAGGCATCTACGTCTCCCAGGTCATCCCCGACCGCATGCGCCGCGACGCAGCTCACCGCCACGACTACCTGACCACGCTGCGCGAAGCCGGGATCAGCCGCTTCAACTCCGGCGTCGAGATCGTCAACAACCACTACCGCCAGCGCTACGTCCATGGCTACAAGGGCACCCTGACTTTCGACGACTACACGGCCGTCTTCGCCGACGCAGTCGACGTCTTCGGTCGCCTCGAAGTCGGCAGCTGCCTGCTCGCCGGCATCGAGCCGGCCGAAGACACTCTCCGCGGTCTGGAGACCATCGCCGACCTGGGTGTGTGCCCCGCGCCGACCGTCCTCACCCCGTTCGTCGTCAAGCAGATGGACATCCCGTTCCAGTACGACCTCGACGGACTGATCGACGTCCACGTCGGCTTCAACGACATCATCGACCGCTACGAACTCCCGTTCTTCTCCGGCGTGTTCAGCCTCGCGTGATCACGAACGGCTTAATCCGGCCGCACGGGAGGGACCGGTTCGGTTATGGTGAGCCAGTCCCCCCGGGCGGCCGTCTACCGTCCGACGCCATTGGCGCGACCAACGCGCCCGCAACCAGGGAGTTGCCAGCCATGACGCGCACCCTCGTCGCAGACCTGCCCAGCCACCTCGACGAGACGGTCACCGTCTACGGCTGGATCAACACACTTCGCCTCCAGCGGCGCATGCAGTTCGTGCTGGTCCGCGACCATACCGGCCTCGTCCAGGTCACCCACGCCCGAGGCGGCGAAGGCGACGAGATCGAGGCAGCCTTCGAGAGCATCACCGCCGAGTCCGCCGTGAAGATCACCGGCAAGGTCGTCGGCAACCCGCAGGTCAAGCTCGGCGGCCTGGAGATCGTCCCCGAGCGCGTCGAGGTCGTCTCCCCGGCCGAGCCGAAGCTGCCCATTGACGAGCACACCGGTCTGGACCAGCGACTCGACTGGCGCTTCCTCGACATCCGCCGGCCCTCGCAGCACCTGGTCTTCGCGGTGCAGACCACCGTCGAGCAGGCCATGCGTGAGGTCACAGCCGAGGAGGGCTTCACCGAGCTGCACACCCCCAAGCTGATGGGCACCGCCTCCGAGTCCGGAGCCGAGGTGTTCAAGGTCGGCTACTTCGAGCGCACCGCCTACCTCGCCCAGTCCCCGCAGTTCTACAAGCAGATGGCCATCGCCGCCGGCATCGACAAGGTCTTCGAGATCGGCCCGGTCTTCCGCGCCGAGCCGTCCTTCACCTCCCGCCACGCCACGGAGTTCACCGGCGTCGACGCCGAACTCGCTTGGATCGACGGCGTCGAGGACGTCATGGCCTTCGAGGAACGCCTCCTCCAGCGCGTCCTCCAGCAGGTCTCCGAGCGCCACGGCGACGCCATCACCGAGCACTTCGGCGCCCAAGTCGTGGTCCCCAAGACGCCGTTCCCGCGCATCACAATGGCTGACGCCCTCACCAAGCTCCGGGCCACCGGATGGGACCCTGAGGGCGTCAAGGACGACCTCGACCCCGAGGGCGAGCGCAAGCTCTGCGCCCTGGTCGCGGAGGAGACCGGGCACGAGTTCGTGTTCGTGACGCGGTTCCCCGCCTCCGTCCGCCCCTTCTACCACCTGCGGCCGGAAGACGACCCCACCGTCACCGAATCCTTCGACCTGCTGTGGAAGGGCATCGAGATCACCACCGGCGCCCAGCGCGAGCACCGCCACGAGCGTCTCATCGCCCAAGCCCGCGAGAAGGGCATGGAGACCGAGCCCCTCGCCAGCTACCTGAACTGCTTCCGCTTCGGCACCCCGCCCCACGGCGGCCTCGGTCTCGGCCTTGGCAGGCTTCTCATGCTGCTCCTGGGCCTCCCCACCATCCGCGAGGTCACCTTCCTCTTCCGCGGGCCCCACCGCCTGGAGCCGTAGCTGGGAGCGTTCGGGGATCGCGGCCTGAACGGCTGCAGCGAGCCTGTCCTGCGCCTGGGGACGGAGGGGCGCGACTCGTAAGTTCCGAGCCCCTGCCGTCGTCGGCCTGACCGTGCTCACCCGCGCTGCGATACTGCCCGTCAGGACCACACCGCTCCGGCAAGGAGTCCGTCGAAGCCCATGGCGGTCATGGCCTCGTGGTAGTCAGCCCAGCTGTCAAGTGGTGCCCTTCGGTGTCGGGTGACGGTTGGCAAGCACGCAAGACGCACGGCGGCCGGGATGGTTCCCGGCCGCCGGAGAAGACATCGAAGCGACATCTGTGCGCACGGGCGTTCGTGTGGCTTGGGTGGGCGCGGTTCAGGGCACGTGAGCCCTCGGTGAGGTGATCAGCGTCGGCGGGTGGGATCGCTGGCGGCCTTGGGGCCGGTCGGCACGGCGGGTGTGGTGGGCGCGGCCTTCGCAGTGGTGCTGCCGGTGCGGGCGCGTGCGGCCTGGGTGCGCTGGTCGATGCGGTCGGTGGTGGCGTTGCGGAGGCGCCAGAGGAGGACTTCGGCGGGTCGGTCGGCGGTGGTGAGCTCCCGTTGCTGGGCGGCCTCGGTGAGGGCTCGGCGGGGTGGTTGGCCGGAGGATTCGGCCTGGGCGAGGGCGGGCCAGGACGGGTCGGCGAGGATGCGCTGGGCGTGGTCGGGGACGGCGGCCTGGACCTGGGCGGCGAGGCGGTCGGTGGTCTTGGGGGTGGGGGTGCGGCGGGTGAGGTCGGCGATGACCGGCTCGGCCGTCTGCCGGTAGGCGGTTCGCAGGTGGACGAGGGACTGCTGGGCGGCGTGGGCTTGCTGCTGGTGGCCTCGGGTCTGGTGCCAGCGGGCAATGGCGATCACGACGAAGACGGCGGTGGACAGCAGGGCGGCGGCGGTGGCGCCGTCCTCGCCGGAGCCGGCGGTGTGCAGGAGTTGCTTGGCGGCGGTGCGCAGGGCTGCGGCCTGCTGGTGTTCGGCACGGACCTTGGATCGGGTGGCGCGGTTGAACGCGGTTGCGGCGGCTCGTAGTTCGGCGCGGGTGTGGGCGGGTGCGGTGAGGGCGGCGGTGTGGAGGAGTTCGCCGAAAGCGGCGGCCTGGGCCTGGACGACGGCGTCGAACGCGTCGATGTCGGGCACGTCGGGGTGGTGTTGGTCCTGGTAGGCGAAGCGGGCGGTCTCCCGGAGGGTGGTCTCGGCTTGTCGCCAGCGGTCCGGTTCGGCCGTGCCCGGTGCGGGCGTGGTGGGCTGCTGGGCGGCGAGGCGTTCGCGCAGGCGGTTGATGGACAGGTCGGGGGAGAGCTTGGAGCCGCCGAAGTAGACGGGTTCGCCGTGGGCGTTGACGTCGCCGGGGCGGGCGAGGCTGTAGCCGATGACGTCGCCGCCCTCGGGGCCGATGCGGTAGCGGACCTGGATGCCGAGGGCGGTGAGGGTGGAGAAGTACTCCGCCTCGTTCAGGGAGGCGGCGGCGACGGCTTGGGCCTGTTCCTGCAGCCACTCCTTGGCGGTCTGCTGGTGGCCGGTGCGCTGGGCCTTGGCCTGCTCGGCGCTGGTGGGCATCGGGGCGGCGGTGTGGTCGCCGGAGTTGAGCTGGCGCAGGCCGAGTTCCTTCTCGATCTTGCGGCACTCGGCTTGGGCGCGTTGGCCGTCGCGCTTGTTGCGGGGGCGGCGGCCGTCCTCGCGGACGGTGGTGGCCATGATGTGGATGTGGTCGTCGGCGTGGCGTACGGCGATCCACCGGCAGCCCTTGTCGTCGCCATCGGGGGCGATGCCGGTGGCGTGGACGATGCGGCGGGCGACCTCGGCCCACTCGGCGTCGGTGAGGTAGCGGTCGCCGGGCGCGGTGCGGACGGGACAGTGCCACACGTGCTGCGGGACCTTCTCACCTTGGCGGTGTTCGCGGGCGCGGACGGGCTGGTCGAGGTAGTCGGCCAGTTGGTCGAGGAGCTGATGGTGCTGGTCGAGGGGGGCTCGGCCGGGGTCGGGCAGACCGAGCATGGCGAACGCGGCGACGATGTGGGGGTCGGTGTGCTCGTCGCGCCGACCGGGGCCGAAGAGGTAGGAGAGCAGACCGCGGGTGCGCGAGCCGGTGGAGACGTCAGGCACCACGGCGGCCTCCCGGCAGGACGCGCTGGTAAGCGTGACGGGCCTGGGTCGCGCATGACCGGCGAAGTCACCCAGCCAGGGCACGGGCTCGGCGAGGCGCGAGGCCAGATTCTCGGCGGCGACGAAGGGTCGGTCGGGGTGCGAGCGGGCCCTCGCACGCGACCTCTGGACGGACAAGGGCTACGTCTTCACCTCGGAGACCGGCGAGCCGCTCAACCCCAGCACCGACTACCACCACTGGAAGCGGCTCCTGCGCGAGGCCGGCATCCGCGACGGGCGCCTCCATGACGCCCGCCACACCGCCTCAACCGTCCTCCTCCTGCTCGGCGTGCCGGAGCGGATCGTCATGGCGATCATGGGCTGGTCCTCGACCTCGATGGCCCAGCGCTACCAGCACGTCACCGAGCCGATGCTGAACGACGTCGGCAAGAAGATCGGCGCGGCTCTGTGGGGCGACGTCGGATCTGGCCCGGAGGAGCCCGACGAAGACGCTGCCTGAGGCCCAGAACCCCAACTGAGACCACGACACGAAAAAGGCCCCGACCGGGAACCCGGTCGGGGCCTTCAACTGCCTTGGTAGGCAAAGGCGGAGGATACGAGATTCGAACTCGTGAGGGGTTGCCCCCAACACGCTTTCCAAGCGTGCGCCCTAGGCCTCTAGGCGAATCCTCCGTGGGAGAGCTTAGCCCATGTTGAGGGGTGCTCGCGAACCGCTATCTCGCAGGTGGTGGGGGTGGGGGTGGCTTGGGATCGGAGGTGGGGTGGGTGGTCGGGGGCGGGGCCGGGATCCGGTACTCTTGGCGGCAGCCCCTCGTGTGGCGCTATCTCGCTGAACCCCCCCAGGGCCGGAAGGCAGCAAGGGTAGGTGGGCTCTGGCGGGTGCACGGGGGGTCTTCTGTTGCCCAGGGGCCCCGTTTGTCGGTCTGTCCCGATATCGTCGGTGGCGTGTCCCTAGCCCTGTACCGCCGCTACCGTCCCGAGACTTTCGCCGAGGTCATCGGGCAGGAGCACGTGACCGCTCCGCTCCAGCAGGCCCTGCGCAACAACCGGGTCAACCACGCGTACCTCTTCAGCGGGCCGCGCGGGTGCGGGAAGACGACGAGTGCGCGCATCCTGGCCCGTTGCCTCAACTGTGCGCAGGGGCCGACGCCGACGCCGTGCGGGGAGTGCCAGAGCTGTCGTGACCTGGCGACCGGTGGGCCCGGGTCGATCGACGTGATCGAGATCGACGCCGCCTCGCACGGTGGTGTGGACGACGCGCGGGAGCTGCGGGAGCGGGCGTTCTTCGCGCCGGTGCACAGCAGGTACAAGATCTTCATCCTGGACGAGGCGCACATGGTGACCTCGGCCGGGTTCAACGCGCTGCTCAAGGTGGTGGAGGAGCCGCCGGAGCACCTCAAGTTCATCTTCGCCACCACCGAGCCGGAGAAGGTGATCGGGACGATCCGGTCCCGGACCCACCACTACCCGTTCCGGCTGGTGCCGCCCGGCACGCTGCGGGACTACCTGACCGAGGTCTGCCGGCGCGAGTCGATCGAGGTGGAGGACGCGGTCTTCCCGCTGGTGGTGCGGGCCGGTGCCGGCTCGGTGCGTGACTCGATGTCGGTGATGGACCAGCTGCTGGCCGGGGCCGGCGAGCAGGGCGTGACGTACCAGATGGCCACCGCGCTGCTCGGGTACACCGACTCGGCGCTGCTGGACGAGGTGGTGGACGCCTTCGCCGCGCAGGACGGGGCGACGGTCTTCCAGGTGATCGACCGGGTGGTCGAGGGCGGGCACGATCCGCGGCGGTTCGTCGCGGACCTGCTGGAGCGGCTGCGCGACCTGGTGATCCTCGCCACAGTGCCGGAGGCGGGGGAGAAGGGCCTGATCGACGCACCCGCCGACCGGATCGAGGTGATGCAGGCGCAGGCCGACCGGTTCGGTGCGGCCGACCTCAGCCGGTCCGCCGACATCGTCAACACCGGGCTGACGGAGATGCGCGGCAACGCGGCGCCCCGGCTGCAGCTGGAGCTGATCTGCGCCCGGGTGATGCTGCCCGGCGCGTACCAGGACGAGCTGTCGCTGATGGCGCGGGTGGACAAGCTGGAGCGCCGGTCGGTGATGACGGCGGCTCAGGGGCCGGTGGCGGCCGAGGCCCCGACGCCGGTTCAGGTGGCGCCGGCGGTACCGGCCGTACCGGCGGCACCGGTGGCACCCCCCGTCCAGCAGCAGGCGCCGGTCCCCGCCGCCCCGGTCGCGCCGGCCGGCGCCGCGCCGGGAGCCTGGCCGATTCCGCGCAGCTTCCCGCCCGGCGGAGCACCGGCACCGGCAGCGGCGCCTGCACCGACGCCGACGCCCACCCCCACCCCCACCCCCACACCCGTGCAAGCGGCACCCTCGCCGCAGCCCCCCGCCCCGCAGAACCAGCAGGGCGCCGCCCAGGTCCGCCAGATGTGGCCGCAGGTGCTGGAGGCGGTGAAGAACCGCCGCCGGTTCACCTGGATCCTGCTCAGCCAGAACGGCCAGGTGGCCGGCTTCGACGGCAGCACCCTCCAGGTCTCCTTCATCAACGCCGGCGCCCGGGACAGCTTCGTCTCCAGCAACAGCGACGACGTGCTGCGCCAGGCGCTCGGCGACGCGCTGGGCGTGGACTGGCGGGTGGAGTGCATCGTCGACCCCTCGGGCGGTTCGAGCGGCGGCGCGCCCCAGCCCCCGGCCCAGCCCGGTGGCGGCTGGGGCGCGCCCCCCGCCCGCCCGCAGCAGCAGCACCCGACGGCCACGGCGGTCGGCGGCCACCAGGCGGGCCAGGGCGGCTTCGGCAGTGCGGCCCCCGCACCGGCGGCACCCGCCCCCGTGCCCACCCCGGCCCCCACCCCCACCCCGCCCGCCGCCGCCCCGGCCCCCACGCAGCCCCCGGCCGCCCCCCAGGCGCAGGCCCAGGCCCGGGTCCAGCCGTCGCCCCCGCCCGTCGGCCCCCCGCCGGCCGAGGACGACGCCTACCCCGACGACTTCCCGCCGGAGGACTACGGGGACTACTCGGACCCGTCCGCGGGCCCGGCCGGCCCGCCGCCCTCCGCGCAGCAGCAGAACGCGGGCGAGGAGCTGATCATGCGCGAGCTGGGCGCCACCGTGCTGGAGGAGATCCAGCACGGGCGCTGAGCCACCGGCATCCCGGAGGCGAGGACGTAGGCTCGGGCCAGCGCGTCCGTCCGGTGACGCAGCGTGTGATGAGACGACAGACCGAGCAGGAGAGTGACCCGTGTTCCCTGGTGGCGGCCAGCCCAACATGCAGGCACTGCTGAAGCAGGCCCAGAAGATGCAGCAGGACCTCGCGAAGGCGCAGCAGGAGCTGGCCGAGGCGCGGCTGACCGGCTCGGCGGGCGGCGGTCTGGTCGAGGTCGAGGTGACCGGCAGCGGCGAGCTGACCAAGGTGACCATCGCCCCGGAGGCGGTGGACCCGGAGGACACCGAGACGCTGGCCGACCTGATCCTGCTCGCGGTGCGCGACGCCAACGCGGCGGCGCAGAAGCTGCAGGCCGAGCGGATGGGCCCGCTGACCCAGGGCCTGGGCGGCGGCGGAACCGGGATCCCCGGTCTGCCGTTCTAACTGGCAGGAGCGCCGTCCTCCGGGCGACGAGTCTGAACAGTGAAAGACCAAGCCTGAACGTTTGACGACTTCAGGGCGCCGGGCGCTGTGCCCGGCGCTCCGTTCGTTGGATGATGAGGGCGACGTGAACGAACCGGCGCCGCACGGCGCGACACGGAAGGCGGAGCGGTGTACGAGGGCGTGGTGCAGGACCTGATCGACGAGCTGGGCAGGCTGCCCGGTGTCGGTCCGAAGAGCGCCCAGCGGATCGCCTTCCACATCCTCCAGTCCGACCCGGTGGACGTCCGCCGCCTCGCGCACGCGCTGCTGGAGGTCAAGGAGCGCGTCCGGTTCTGCGTGACCTGCGGGAACGTCGCCGAGTCCGAGCAGTGCCGGGTCTGCCTGGACCCGCGCCGGGACCTGACGGTGATCTGCGTGGTCGAGGAGCCGAAGGACGTGGTGGCGATCGAGCGGACCCGCGAGTTCCGCGGCCGCTACCACGTGCTGGGCGGCGCGATCAGCCCGATCGAGGGCGTCGGCCCGGACGACCTGCGGATCCGCGAACTGCTGGCCCGGCTCGCCGACGGCACCGTCATCGAGCTGATCCTGGCCACAGACCCCAATCTGGAGGGGGAGGCGACCGCCACCTACCTGGCCCGGCTCTGCAAGCCGATGGGCCTGAAGGTGACTCGGCTGGCGAGCGGGCTGCCCGTCGGCGGGGATCTGGAGTACGCCGACGAGGTCACCCTCGGCCGGGCCTTCGAAGGGAGACGACTGCTCGATGTCTGATATCCACGAGATGTCTGGGATCCACGAGATGTCTGGGAACCATGAGATGTCCGAGAACCCGGCGCTGAACCACGCGCTGAACCACGGGCTGCCCGAGCTGTCCGGGCTGCCCGAGCCCGACGACTTCGCGGTGCAGATCGCGGACTCGGTGAAGAGCTTCGTGGTGGCCGTCACCGAGATCGCCAAGGGCGACGAGCCGGGCAGCGCGATCTCGCTGCTGCTGCTCGAGGTCTCCCAGCTGCTGCTGGCCGGCGGCCGGCTCGGCGCGGTGGAGGACGTGGTCCCGGAGGACCGGTTCGAGCCGGACGCGGGCCCGGAGCCGGACGGTGTCGAGCTGCGCGAGCACCTGGCCGAGTTGCTGGCCCCGATCGACGTCTACCACGAGGTCTTCGACCCGTACGGCCCGCCGGAGCGGCCGAACGCCTTCCGGATCTCCGACGACCTGGCCGGCGTGGTGAGCGACCTGCGGCACGGGCTGACCCACTACGACGAGGGCCGGGTCAGCGAGGCGCTCTGGTGGTGGCAGTACTCCTACCTGTCCACCTGGGGATCGACCTGCACGGCGGTGCTGCGGGCGCTGCAGTCGCTGATCGCGCACGTCCGGATGGACAGCCCGATCGGCGCGGTGCCGGACGGCGCGGACACTGACGACGACGGCCTCACCGACGAGCAGCTGGAGCAGCAGGCGGGCGACCTGATGGCGGCGGAACTCGGCATCTGAGGATCGCCGATGGCGGCGGAGCTCGGCATCTGAGGACCGCCGGTTCGCCGTGCGCCCCCTGAACGCGCTCCAAACGCCCCCCTGCGCGAAATTCTCGGAAAAATCTTCGCCCGCATATTTCCAGCTCCCCCCACCCGCGGCGTGAAATTCTTTCGAGGCCTCCCGGCGCCCCCGCAGACCTGCCCGTTCGGCCCTCCGGGGCGCGTTCAGAACGTGAAATTACGGTCTCATCATATGGAAAGCAACGGCTGGGCGTCGGGCGCTCGGTAGACTGACGACGACCGCAGTACCCCCTGTCACGGGGGGTCCGGGGAGACCGGACGGCGCCACCCCGCGCCGGGCACCACCCCCCGAAACGACTCAGTCGAGGAGCGCACGTGGGCCTTGTCGTGCAGAAGTACGGCGGCTCATCCGTTGCGGATGCCGAGGGCATCAAGCGCGTGGCCCGCCGAATTGTCGACGCCAAGAAGGACGGCCATGAGGTCGTCGTGGTGGTGTCGGCGATGGGCGACACGACGGACGAGCTGATCGAACTCGCCGAGCAGGTTTCCCCCATTCCCGCCGGCCGCGAGTTCGACATGCTGCTGACCGCTGGCGAGCGGATCTCCATGGCCCTGCTGGCGATGGCGATCAAATCCCTTGGGCACGAGGCCCAGTCCTTCACGGGCAGCCAGGCCGGTGTGATCACCGACCAGGTGCACAACAAGGCGCGCATCATCGACGTCACCCCCGGCCGGATCCGCTCCGCCCTGGACCAGGGCAACATCGCGATCGTGGCCGGCTTCCAGGGCGTCTCGCAGGTGAGCAAGGACATCACCACGCTCGGCCGCGGCGGCTCGGACACCACGGCGGTCGCGCTGGCGGCGGCGCTGAAGGCCGAGGTGTGCGAGATCTACACCGACGTCGACGGCGTCTTCACGGCTGACCCCCGGGTGGTCAAGAAGGCCCGGAAGATCGACTGGATCGCCTACGAGGACATGCTGGAACTGGCATCCTCGGGGTCCAAGGTCCTGCTGGACCGCTGTGTGGAGTACGCGCGGCGCTACGGCATGCCGATCCACGTACGATCGTCGTTCTCCGGACTGCCGGGGACCATCGTCAGCAAGAACAACCCGAACAAGCCCGAAGGGGGCGAGATGGAGCAGGCCATCATCTCCGGAGTCGCCCACGACACGTCCGAGGCGAAGGTCACGGTCGTCGGCGTGCCCGACAAGCCCGGCGAGGCGGCCCGGATCTTCCGCGCCATCGCGGACGCCGAGGTCAACATCGACATGGTGGTGCAGAACGTCTCCGCCGCCGCCACCGGACTGACCGACATCTCCTTCACGCTGCCCAAGACCGAGGGCCAGAAGGCGATCGACGCGCTCGGCCGGGTCAAGGAGGGCATCGGCTACGAGTCGCTGCGCTACGACGACGCGATCGGCAAGATCTCGCTGGTCGGCGCCGGCATGCGGTCCAACCCCGGGGTCACCGCGACCTTCTTCGAGGCGCTCTCCGAGGCCGGCGTGAACATCGAGCTGATCTCCACCTCGGAGATCCGGATCTCGGTGGTCACCCGCGCCGAGGACGTGCCCGAGGCGGTCCGCGCCGTGCACAGCGCCTTCGGGCTGGACACCGAGACCGACGAGGCCGTCGTCTACGGCGGGACCGGACGATGACCGGCACGGCCAGGTCCGGCAAGCCGAACCTGGCCGTGGTCGGTGCCACCGGAGCGGTGGGCGGGGTGATGCTCTCGCTGCTCTCCTCCCGGCAGGACGTCTGGGGCGAGATCCGGCTGATCGCCTCGCCCCGCTCGGCCGGCCGCACGCTGAGCGTGCGCGGCCGGGAGACCACCGTGCTGGCGCTCGCCGAGGAGGCCTTCGAGGGCATCGACATCGCGGTGTTCGACGTGCCGGACGAGGTCTCCGCCCAGTGGGCGCCGATCGCGGCGGCCAAGGGCGCGGTGGTGGTCGACAACTCCGGCGCGTTCCGGATGGACGAGGACGTGCCGCTGGTGGTGCCCGAGGTGAACGCGGCGGCCGCCCGGCTGCGGCCGCGCGGGATCATCGCCAACCCCAACTGCACCACGATGTCGATGATCGTCGCGCTGGGCGCCTTGCACTCCGAGTTCGGGCTGAGCGAGCTGGTGGTCGCCTCCTACCAGGCGGCCTCCGGCGCCGGGCAGGCCGGCGTGCGCGCGCTGCGCGAGCAGACCGCCGCGGTGGCCGGCCGGACGGTCGGCGAGCAGCCGGGCGACCTGCGGGCGCTGATCGGCGACACCGGGCCGTTCCCGGCGCCGCTGGCGCTCAACGCGGTGCCCTGGGCCGGCTCGCTCAAGGAGGACGGCTGGTCCTCCGAGGAGCTGAAGGTGCGCAACGAGAGCCGCAAGATCCTCGGGCTGCCGCACCTGAAGGTCTCCGCGACCTGCGTGCGGATCCCGGTGGTCAGCGTCCACTCGCTGGCCGTGCACGCGGTCTTCGAGCGGGAGGTCAGCCGGGAGCGGGCCCAGGAGATCCTGGCCCAGGCACCCGGCGTGGTGCTCTACGACGATCCGGAGAAGGGTGAGTTCCCGACCCCGAACGACGTGGTGGGCACCGATCCGACCTGGGTCGGCCGGGTCCGCCGCTCGCCGGACGACCCGAACGCGCTCGACCTCTTCCTCTGCGGTGACAACCTGCGCAAGGGCGCGGCGCTGAACACCGCTCAGATCGCCGAACTGGTCGCCTCGGAACTGACCGTCTGAGGGCCGGATCGCGGCCGGATCCGACCGGAGCCCCCTTCCACTGGAGGGGGCTCCGCCCTGTGCGGAAGAATGTGGCGCAGGCGGGGCAACCCTGAGGGGGGATCAAGTGTCCAACGGGCGTGACAGACCTGGCAGTGGTGGGGGCGGCAGCCGTCCCTACCCGAACACGCCCGGCTCCGCGGACCGGGGCGCGGTTGGATCCCGTGCGGCGACCAGTTGAGCCGGAGGCGCCGGCGTCGGCCGATTCGGCCGGGGCCAGCGTCGACCTGCTGACCAGCACCTACCAGGCGCACTACCGCTCCCTGCTGCGGCTCGCGGCGCTGCTCCTGGACGACCAGTCCAGCTGCGAGGACGTGGTCCAGGAGGCGTTCATCCGGGTGCACTCGGCACGCCGCCGGGTCCGGGAGCCGGAGAAGATCCTCGCCTACCTCCGGCAGACCGTGGTGAACCTCTCCCGGAGCACGCTGCGACGGCGGATCCTCGGGCTGCGGCTGCTGCCCAAGCCGATGCCTGACATGGCCAGTGCAGAAGAGGGTGCCTACGATGCTCTGGAGCGCGACCAGCTCAAGGCGGCGCTGCGCAGCCTGCAGCGCCGGCAGCGCGAGGTGCTGGTGCTGCGCTACTACGCGGACCTGACGGAGGCCCAGGCCGCCGAGCTGCTGGGGGTCTCGGTGGGCGCGGTCAAGGCCTATGGCTCGCGCGGCCTGGCTGCCCTGCGGGTGCTGATGGAGAGCGGTAATGACTGACGACCGGTTCGGCCAGCCGGACGGGGCGCACGCGCCGCCGTCCGATGTCCCGTCGCCCCCGGCCCCGGCCGAGGAGCAGGCGGTCCGCGCCCTGCTGCACCGCTCGGTGGACGCCATCCAGCCGGCCCCGGACGCGCTGGCCCGGATCCGCCGCGCCGTGCCCGCCCGGCGGGCCCGCTACCGGCAGGCCTGGACCGGCGCCGCGCTGATCGTGGTGCTCTCCGCGGTCGCCGTGCCCACCCTGCGCGGCCTCGGCGCGCTGCAGCTCTCCGACGGCTCGGCGCCCGGCGCGGGCGCGCCGACGGTGAGCGCCGGCAGCACGGTCACCGGGGTGGCCGCCGCCACCCGCAGCGGCCGCCCGGTGGTGCCGCTGCCTGTGCCCGAGGGCTCCACCCCGGAGACGGCGAGCAGTTCACCGTCGTCCAGCGCCTCCGCCGCCCCGGCGGCCACGCCCAGTGCCAGCGCCCCGGCCGCCGTCGCCCCCCCGACGCCGGCCGCCACGCCCAGCGCCGTGGTGCCCGCCTGCCAGCGCCCCGACCTCGGCGGTGCCTCGGTCACCGTCGCCGCCGCCGATCCGGCCGGGCGGGTCTACGGCACGTTCACCGTCGCCAACGTCTCCGGGCGCTCCTGCAAGCTGTCCGACCCGGGCACCCTGGGCGGGCTGCTCAGCGCGGGCGGCACGGTCCGGGTGCTCGACCACACCGCGGGCGACCCGGCGAGCGGACTGCCCGCGCCCGCGGCGATCCCGGCCGGCGGCGCGCTGCTGGCCGCCGGCGGCAGCTACCAGCTGCCGTTCGCCTGGGTGCCGGACGCCGCCTGCCCGGCGGCCGGCGGGGGCGGTGCCCAGACGGGCACGGACGGCGGCCGGAGCACCAGCGCCACGCCGTCGTCGCCGACCGCCGCACCGGCCAGCCAGGCCGCCGCCGCCCAGGCAGGCGGCACCGGCAGCGGCACCGGCGCGGCGGCCGCCGCCCAGCCGGCCGCCGTCGGCTCGCCCGGCCCCGCCGCGGACGGCGGCGCCTCGCCGGCGGCCAGCCCGTCCCCGGCACCGTCCTCGCCCCCGTCGCCCAGCCCCAGCACGGCACCGTCCAGCGCGCCCGCCACCGGCACCCTGACGGTGGCGCTGCGCCCGCTGGGCACCGCGCCGGACGCCGCCAGCACCGCCGTCCCCGGCGTCTGCGGCGGCGGCACGCTCTACCGCGGCCCGATGCAGTAGCACCCGCCGCAGCGCCCACCCCCGGCCCGGAGCCGGTGGAAAGGGTGGTTACCGTGGTGGGTGTGTACCGGTTCCTCCTGACTCCGCGCTGGCTCGGCGGCACCGTCCTGGCGATCGCCGCCATCGTGGCCTGCTTCTGGCTGGGCAGCTGGCAGCTGGGCCGGTTCGAGGCCCGGGTCTCGCCGCGGCACGCCGCCGCGGCGGCCACCGCCGAGCAGGGCGGCACCACCCCGCTGGCCCAGGTGCTCGCCACCCCGGACGCCAAGGTCAGCACGGTCACCGTGGGCAAGCCGGTCAGCGTCACCGGCAGCTACGACGCAACCCGCCAGCTCGCCGTGCCCAACCGCACGGTGGACGGCCGGCCGGGCTACTACCTGCTCACCCCGCTGCGCCCGGCCGCCGGCGGCCCGGCGGTGGCCGTGGTCCGCGGCTGGCTGCCCGGCTCGCCCGGTGCGCAGCTGCCCGCCCCGCCGGCCGGCCAGGTCACGGTGGACGGCCGGCTGCAGGCGCCGGAGGGCAGCGACACCGGCGGCGCGGTGGCGGGCGGGCTGCCGACCGGGCAGCTGGGCATGATCGCCCCCGCCACCCTGGTCAACCTGCTGCCCTACCCGACCTACGACGGCTGGGTGGCCGCCGACGACGTGCCGGCCGGGCTGACCGCGGTGCCCACCGCGCAGCCAGCCGGCGGCGACGGGCTGACCGCCCGGGCCTTCCAGAACCTCGGCTACACCCTGGAGTGGTTCGTCTTCGCGGGCTTCGTCGGCTTCATGTGGTTCCGACTGGCCCGCCGCGAGGCGGAGGCCGCCCAGGACCGGGCACTTGGGCTCGACCCGGTCCTGGAGTAGCCCGAGGCCCCGTCAGCCCGTCACACCTTCAGGTGGCGCTTGACGAAGTCCAGCTCCAGCCGGAGCTGCTTGATCCGCTCGTCCACCACCAGCGAGCCGTGCCCGGCGTCGTACCGGTAGACCTCGTGCGGCAGGCCCAGGTCCTTGAGCCGGTCCACGTAGTTCTCGATCTGCCGGATCGGGCAGCGCGGGTCGTTCACCCCGGCGCTGATGTAGACCGGCACCTTGACCCGCTCCACGTAGCTCAGCGGCGAGGAGGCGGCCCAGCGTTCCGGGACCTCCTCCGGGGTGCCGCCGAAGAGCGTGCGGTCCAGCGAGCGCAGCGCCTCCATCTCGTCCGCGTAGGCGGTCAGGTAGTCGGCCACCGGCACCGCGGCCAGGCCGAGCGACCAGGAGTCCGGCTGCACGCCGAGCCCGAGCAGGGTCAGGTAGCCGCCCCAGGAGCCGCCGGAGAGCACCAGCCGCTCCGGGTCTGCCAGCCCGCTGCGCACCGCCCAGTCGCGGACCGCGCCGATGTCCTCCAGCTCGATCAGCCCGACCCGCTCGCGCAGCGCGTCGGTCCAGGCCTGGCCGTAGCCGGTGGAGCCGCGGTAGTTGACCCGGACCACCGCGAAGCCGTGGTCCAGCCAGGCGGCCGGGCCGGCGGCGAAGGAGTCGCTGTCGTGGTGGGTCGGGCCGCCGTGCACCTCGAAGACGGTCGGGAACGGGCCCTCGCCGGCCGGGCGCTGCACCAGGGCGTGCACCGGGCCGCCCGGACCGTCCACCCAGACGTCCTGCACCGGCACCGAGCCGGGCGGCACCGCGCCGGCCGGGCGCAGCACCACGCCGCCCGCCGTGGAGCGCACCGCGGAGGGCTCGGCGGCCGAGGACCACAGGTACTCGACGCTGCCGTCCGGCCGGGGCGAGGCGCCGACCACGGTGCCGCGCGGGGTGGCCACCCGGGTCAGCTCGGCGGTCGCCAGCTCGTAGCTGAACAGCTCGCTGCGGGCCTCGTACTCGTGCTCCACCAGCAGCGCCCGGGCGTCCGGGCGCCACTGCGCGGAGACGTCGCCGGGCAGCGGGGCGCCGTCCTCGGTGCGCAGCACCAGCTCGGTCTCGGCGCCGGTCCGCGGGTCCCAGAGCATCGGTTCCCAGCGGCCGCGCCGCTGGTGGGCGACGAGCAGCCGGCTGTCGCCGGGCACCGGGGCGAAGCCCAGGCAGGCCAGTCCGCGCGGCTCCTGGCGGCCGGTCACCTCGTCCAGCTCGGCCACCGTGGCGCCGTCCGCGGTGGCCACCACCCGGATCGCGTTGTGCATCGCGTCGCCGTGCTCGGTGTGGTCGATCGCGAGCAGGGTGCCGTCGTGCGAGAGGTCGCCGACCCCGCCGTACTCCGCGTGCCGGTAGATCTCCACCGGTGCGTCGGCGCCGGGGCGCAGCAGGTGCAGGGTGGTCCCGTCCTCGTCGGTGGAGCGGCCGACCACCACGGTGCCGTCCCGGCCGAGCGCCAGGCCGGCCTCGTAGGACGGCTCCAGACCGGGTACGGCCGGCTCGTCGGGGCCGCCGGCGAAGGGCTGGCGGCGCCAGATGCCGAACTCGTCGCCGTCGGTGTCGTCGAACCACCAGATCCAGTCGCCGTCGGGGGAGAGTGCGGCGTCGGTGGTGCCGTGCGGCCGGTCGGTGACCTGGCGGTGGCTGTCGGTGGACCGGTCCCAGGCGTAGACCTGGTAGCTGCCGGTGGCGTTGGACACGTACAGCGAACGGTCGGGGGCGTCGTCCGCCCAGTCGGGGAGGGACACGCGTGCCGCCCGGAAGCGCTGCTCCCAGGCGGGCACGTCGTTCTTCTCGCTACTCATCCGAGTCACTTTGGCACGGGTCTCCCCGGGTTGGTCAACGGGGGCTCATCCGCGCCGACCGCCGCCCTTCGGCAGGGCCTGCACCAGCAGGGCCAGCGCGACCTCCAGGGCGACCAGGACCAGCATGCTGCCGGCGAATGCGCCGGCGAAGCCGTGCGGCAGGGCGCCGTAGAAGAGGTTGCCGAGCAGTGCCACGCCGAGCGCGTTGCCGACCTGCTGGAGGGTGGAGACCACGCCCGCCGCCGAGCCGGCCAGCTCGGGCCGGACCGCCGCCAGCACCCGGGTGGTCAGCGGGCCCATCACCAGGCCCATGCCGAGGCCGTCGACGAACAGGCCGGGCGCCAGCCACCAGGAGCTGTCGCCCTGGCCCAACTGCCCGGCCGTGCCCGCCAGCAGACCGAGGCCCGCGGCCAGCACCAGGGCGCCGAGCGCGATCGCCTGCCGGCCCAGCCGTTCGGAGAGCCTGGGCGCCACCGTGGAGGAGGCCAGGTAGCCGGCGCCGATCGAGACGAAGAGCAGGCCGGAGCCGAGCGCGCTCAGGCCCCGGCCCTGCTGCAGGTAGACCGCCAGCACCAGGAAGAAGGAGGCCTGGCCGAGGAAGAAGACCAGTTGGGCGGCGGCGCCCAGAGTGAAGCCGCGGTCCCGGAAGAGCCGCGGGTCGACCACCGGGTCGGTGGCCAGCCGGGTCTGGTGCAGCCCGAAGACGGCGAGCAGCGCGGCGGAGCCGATCAGGCAGGCCCAGGTCCACAGCGGCCAGCCCTGCGCCCGGCCCTGGATCAGCGGCAGCACCAGGGCGGTGACGGCGGTGGTGACCAGCACCGTGCCGGGCAGGTCGAGCCCGCCGCGGCCGGGGGCCCGGGACTCGGGGACGCAGCGCCGGACCAGGGCGAGCACGGCCAGGCCGATCGGCAGGTTGATCAGGAAGACGGTGCGCCAGCCCAGGCCGAACAGGTTCGCCTGGATCAGCAGTCCGCCGATCAGCTGCCCGAGCACCGCGCCCACGCCCATGGTCATGGCGTAGGCGCCGAAGGCCTTCGCCTGGGCCGGGCCGGTGAAGCCGGTGCGCAGGATGGCCAGCACCTGTGGCCCGGTCAGCGCCGCGCCCAGGCCCTGCAGCACCCGGGCGGCGATCAGCACGCCCGCGCTCTGGGCCAGGCCGCAGCCGGCCGAGGCGAGGGTGAAGAGGGCGGTGCCCAGGGCGAAGGCGTTGCGGCGGCCGAACCGGTCACCGAGCCGCCCGGCCAGCACCAGGCCGGCCGCCAGGGCCAGGCCGAAGCCGGCCACCACCCACTGCACGGCGCTCGGTCCGGCCCGTAGCTCGGTCTGCAGGGAGGGTATGGCGACGTTGACGATGAAGAAGTCCAGGCTGGTCATGAAGGTGGCGGCGAGCAGCACCGGGAGCAGGCCGCGGCGGCGCGGTCCGGCGGTGGCGGCGGTGGGCAGCGGGCGGGCGAGCGAGGTGGTCACGGCGGGTCCTCGGGGAGGAGAGGGAGGAGAAGGGGAGAAGGGGCTGGACCGGGCGCCGACCGGGCCGGTCGGTCGGGTCGGCGCCCGGGAGCCGGCCGGGGGTCGGCCGGGAGTCGGCCGGTGCGGTCCGCTCAGACGGCGGGGACCTTGTCGAGGAAGCCGAGCACGGTGGCGATCCGGCCCTCCTCGTCGGTGGTCACCACGTCGAAGCCGACCACCAGGGCCTCGCCGCCGGCCGGGCCGAGGTTCCAGGTGAACCGGGCCTGCCGGTGGTGGGCGTCCACGCCGGTCTCGCCGAGGCTGAACACCCAGCCGGGGAACTGCTGCTGCACCGCGGCGATGGTGGCGTCCAGCGCCTCCGGGCCGGCCACCTCCACCAGCGGGTCGGTGTAGCGCAGGTCCGCCGTCCAGGAGGTGTCGATCAGCGCGCGGCGGGCGGCCGGGTCGGTCTCGTTCCAGGTGGCGAGGTACAGCTCGGCCAGCTGGGCGGGGGCCTGAGTGGTCGTCATGTCGGTTCTCCTGACTGATGGTCGGTGCGTTTCGTTCGGGGCGTTTCCGCTGGTCGAAAAGGTAGGCGGAACGCGCGACGGCCGAATCAGTCAGCCATCGGTAGGCTGCCCGCATGTTGTACGGACGGTCAGGGGAGCAGGCATCCGTCGACGCGCTGCTGGCGGGGGCGCGGCAGGGGAGCAGCGGGGTGCTGGTGCTCCGCGGGGAGCCGGGGATCGGCAAGAGCGCGCTGCTGGAGTACGCGGCGGAGCGTGCCGGGGAGTTCCGGGTGGTCCGGGTCACCGGGGTCGAGTACGAGGCCGACCTGCCGTTCGCCGGCCTGCAGCTGCTGCTCGCCCCCGCGCTGGACCGGCTGCCGGCCCTGCCCGCGCCGCAGCGCCGCGCGCTGGAGGCGGCGTTCGGGCTGGCGGACGGCGACGGGGCGGGCGAGCGGCTGCTCAGCGGCCTCGGCACGCTCGGGCTGCTCGCCGAACTGGCCGCCGACGGCCCGCTGCTCTGCCTGGTGGACGACGCCCACTGGCTGGACCGCTCCTCCGCCGACGCGCTGCTGCTGGCCGCCCGCCGGCTGGACCGGGAGGGTGTGGTGCTGCTCTTCGCAGCCCGCGACGGCGAGGGGGAGTTCACCGCGCCGGGCCTGCCCGAGCTGCGGCTCGCCCCGCTGGAGCCGGCCGCCGCCGCCGAGCTGCTGGCGGCGGCCGCGGGTGGCGAGCCGGGCGCGGGCGCCGGGCTGCGCTACCGGGTGCTGGCCGAGGCCCGGGGCAATCCGCTGGCGCTGACCGAGCTGCCCGCCGCTGTGGCCGGCGGGGCGCTGCCGGGCGAGGGGGTGCTGGCGCTCACCGACAAGCTGCGGCAGGCCTTCCTCGGCCAGGTGGGCCGGCTGCCCGCGCCGACCAGGACGCTGCTGCTGGTCGCCGCCGCCGAGGAGCGTGGCGAGCTGGCCACCGTGCTGCGCGCCGCCGAGGCGCTGGGTGCTGGCACCGCCGACCTGCTGCCGGCCGAGCGGGCCGGGCTGCTGGAGCGCTCGCCGGACGGCGCCCGGCTGCGGCTGCGGCATCCGCTGCTGCGCACCGCGATCCTCGAAGGGGCTTCGCTGGAGCAGAAGTTGGCGGTGCACTCGGCGCTCGGCCGGGAGCTGCTGGCGGCCGGCGAGGAGGACCGCGGCAGCTGGCACCTGGCGCTGGCCGCCACCGGCCAGGACGCCGGGCTGGCCGCCGCGCTGGAGCGGGCCGGGCACCGGGCGGCGGCCAAGGCCGGCCACTCGGGCGCGGCCGCCGCCTTCGAGCGGGCCGCCCGGCTCTCGCCGGACCCGGCGGCGGCGGTGCGCTGCCTGACCCTGGCGGCCGAGGCGGCGCTGGACGCGGCCGAGGGCGAGCGGGCGCAGCGGCTGGCCGAGCGGGCCGCCGGGCTGGCCGGGGACGACGACCACGTGCTGGCGGTGCTGGAGTGGGTGCGCGGCACGGCCGCGTTCTGGACCGGCGACCATCCGCAGGCGCACCGGCTGCTGATGGCCGCCGTGGGCCGGGACATCGAGCCGGCGGTGGCGGCGCGCGGACTGCTGCAGGCCTTCCACACCGCCTGGTACCTGGGCGGCGAGCAGGTCCTCGACGTGCTGGAGCGGCTGGCCGCGCTGCCGCTGGACGCGGCGGACCCGCTGGTGCCGCTGGTGGCCCAGCTGGTCGCGCTGGTCGGCCCGGCACTGGGCGGGCCGACCGCCGACCGGGACCGGGAGGGGCTGCCGGCCGCCGCGAAGCGGGCCCGGGAGGCGGGCGCGGACAGCCCGCGCGACCTGGTCCAGCTGGCCGGCGCGGCGCTGATCGGGGGCCGGGACGCGGAGACCTTCCAGCTCGCCGACGAGTTGGTCGCCGAGGCCCGGGCGGCCGGTGCGGTTGCCCTGCTGCCCACCCTGCTGTTCTTCCGCGGCGAGGCCGAGCTGTTCCACGGGCGCCACCGCGACGCGGAGTTGGCCGCCGCCGAGGGCCTGACCCTGGCCCGGGACCTCGGGCAGTCCCAATGGGTCAGTCAACTCTGCGCTCTGGATGCCTACTTGGCGGCACTGCGGGGCGACGGCGAGCGGGTGGCCGAGCGGGCCGCCGAGGCGCTGGGGGAGGCCGCCAGCGCCTGGGGCGCGCCGGCCGCCGGCACCTCCTGGACCCAGTGGGCGCTGGCCGTGCACGACTTGGGACAGGGCCGGGCGGCGGAGGTGGTGGACCGGCTGGCGGTGCACACCTCCGGCTCGTACCGGCACCACGTCTCGTCCGTGCGGACCGTGCCGGACCTGGTCGAGGCGGCCGTGCGGCAGGGCACCCCGCAGCGCGCGGCGGCGGCCTTCGAGGCGTTCGCCGCCTGGTCGGCGCGGATCGGCGACCCGGACTGGACCAGGGCGCTGGTGCTGCGCTGTCAGGCGCTGCTGGGGCCCGCCGAGCTGGCCGAGTCCGGCTACCTGGCCGCCCTGGAGCTGCACGAGCGGGCCGGCCGCCCGTTCGAACTCGCCCGCACCAGCCTGCTGTTCGGCGAGTGGCTGCGGCGCGGAAAGCGCAAGACCGAGGCCCGGACCCGGCTGCGCGAGGCGCTGGAGGTGTTCGAGCGCCTCGGCGCCGGGCCGTGGGCCGAGCGGGCCCGCACCGAGCTGGGCGCGGCCGGTGCGGCCGCGCCGCAGGCCGCGCCGGCCGGGCCGCTGGCGGGGCTGACCCCGCAGGAGGAGCAGATCGCCCGGCTGGCGGCGCGGGGGCTGTCGAACCGGGAGATCGCCGCCCAGCTCTTCCTCAGCCCCCGCACCGTCGGGCACCACCTCTACAAGGCGTACCCGAAGCTGGGCATCGCCTCGCGCGGCGAACTCGCCGCGCTGGTCGCCGCCTAGGCGGCGGGGGTTCAGCGGACCGGCAGCACCTTGGTGTGCTCGGCGCGCACGGCCTGCAGCTGCTCCGGGTTGAGGCCGAGCAGCTTCAGGATGGTCGGGGCGATCTGCTTGGTCTGCACCGGAGCCGAGTCGCGCACGTGGTCCGGGGTGCCGGCGCCGGAGACCACCAGCGGCACGTCCAGGTCGTCGGCGTGGGCGCCGCCGTGCTCGGCGATCTTGCCCTTGCCGCCGGTGTACACCACGCCGTACTGCGAGATGCCGAAGACGTCCGGCACCCGGGCGTCGCCCGGCTTGACGCCGAAGTAGTCGGCCGCCGCCTCGCCCGCGTAGACCTTGGTCAGGCCGGAGGCGGTGAAGGCCTTGGGGGCGCCGTTGATGTCGGTGCCGGTGCCGTTCTGGGCCAGCAGGTAGTTCTTGGCGAACTCGGTGGCCGCGGCGGAGCGGTCGTTCAGCCAGAGCAGCACGCCGTCGTCGTCCACCGCGTGGGCGACCAGGTCGCCGGCGCCCGGGTGGGCCTGCTTCCAGGCGGCGTTCAGGCCGTCCAGCAGCGGGCCGTCGTCGATCCGGCTGAGCGCCTGCGGGTCGGTCGGGGACTGGCCGTGCTTGGCGGAGAGGATCACCGTGGTGCTCTGGTCCAGGTGCTCCTTGCGCAGCTCGGTGGTGAGCGCGCCGATCTGGGCGTTGACGTAGTCCAGCGACTTGGCCAGCAGCGGGCCGGGGACGTCCTTGGTGGAGTAGCCACCGGTCAGGCCGTCGCTCTTGGGCAGCTTCTGGGCGGTGGAGACGGACTGGAAGTTCAGGCCGAAGATCGCCGGGGTGCCGGCCTTGGTGCTGCGGCTGTGGTCGTAGCCGTCGATCTCGTTGAGGACGGCCTGCACCTTGTAGCCGTCGTACTGCTGGGTGGCGGCGTTGTCCTTGGTCCAGTCGTCGCCGGCCGGGTAGCCGATCGCGTCGGAGTTGATCTCCGGCGCGAACAGGTCGTCGATGCCGGTGCCGGACGGGCCGTTGAGGATGTCGTAGGCGGCGTGCTTGTCCGACCAGGCGGTGTGCAGGCCGGCCTGCTTGGCCACCTCGAAGATGGTGTTCACCTGGAGGTAGGAGTGCGGGTAGACCGGCTTGCAGGTCTTCGGGTCGACCGGCAGCGCGGCCGGGTTGAGCAGGTTCTGCGGCTTGCCGGTCATCTGCAGGATCGAGCCGGGCAGGCCGGCCAGGCCCTGGCCGGCGTCGATCGAGTTCTTGTCGAGGTCCAGGTCCTCGGTGAGGTCCACCTCGACACCGGGCTTGGCGGCCTTGCAGTCGGTGGTGCCGGCCGGCAGCAGCGCGGCGTTGTAGGTGTCGTCGTAGTACACACCGGTGGTGCCGGCGCCGCCTCCGGTGGCCTGGGCGACCATGCCCGGGAAGGAGTCCGAGGGGATGGTGGTCTTGGCGTCGGTGTACTGCACACCGCCGTTGACCAGCCGGGCCAGCGCCGACTGCGGGTGCTGCGCGATGTACCAGCTCAGGTCCGACTGGTGCAGGCCGTCGACGGAGATCAGCAGCACGTGCTTGGCGGCACCGTGGTGGCGGGCGGCGAGGTCGGCGTCGGCGGCGTAGGCCTGGCCGAGCGAGCCCGCGGCCAACGCGCCGGTGGCGCTGAGTACGGCGGCGAGACGGACGGAGCGTCGAGTCACGAAAATCTCCTGAACTCACGATGTGCGGGCCGCGATCGGCCTGCGTCATGAGTAGTGGCCGACGGTGTACCAGGGGGAGCTGAGCGGTGAACGCGCCACGAACCGTGGCTGGGTTACGGGGCGGTACCGGAAGTCATTCGTACAACCGCCGACGTCGTTTCGCGCCACATCGGTCTATACCAGGCCAACCTCGTTGGGGCCGCTCCCAGCTGGGAGTTCACCCGCCGCCGAGGGCAAGCGGCATGATTTCAGCCGACTGACCGGGGAGAGTGGCAGGTGGACCACCACCACCGCCGCCGAGTCGGCTGTTGCGGCGGGCTCCGTGAGTCGGGGTGCAGGGGGGCTGAGTGGGCGTCACCGGGTGCCCGGGGAAACGAGGAAGGGCCCCGCCGGATCTCTCCGGCAGGGCCCTTGCCTGCTACTACTGGGTCGGGGTGGCGGGATTTGAACCCACGGCCTCTTCGTCCCGAAGCAACTCTGGGAGTTGAGATATCGGGGGTCAGCGTGCCGCTGACCTGCGCGAACGGTCCGTCGGCGTCCGTGGGCGTACGGCGTTGTGCGGGGGCGTTGTAGCGCAGTTGGTCACTCACCTCGGATCCGTCGGCCTGATGGCGCCGTGGCTGCGGACTACATCAGGTGGTGCTCGATAAGAGCGAGGATGGTAGGCAGCCCTTGTGCGATCGAGACCAGGGACGCCAGCACTGCAGTCACCCTTGCGATGCTTCTGCGTCGCTTGCGACTCCAGACGCAACGCTTGACAGTACTCAGGGCCCGGGTTACCTTCCTAAAAGCGGAAGCGAACCATTTCAAGCATGCGCAAGATGGTTGGTTTTCGCGAGTGGGTTCGTCCAACGATCCTCCTCCGTTTGAGCGCACGGCGTCCCGATCTTGGCGGGTCAGACGCCGATGCGCTATCTGTGCTGTGGCTATCTGTGCTGCCACGGTACCAGTCATAGCTGATGGTGTGTCACGCTTCAAGCAGGGCCGAGGATCTCTGCTGGCGCCCGGCCATGCGTCGGGCTGAGCGGGGTGGTCCCCTCCTCGATCGGGCAGCTTCGCCGCACCCGGGTTCTCCAGGGGCCGCCAAGGCTCACATCGTGACGCTTGCGCTTGGCCTTGGCGGCCCCTGGAGGTTCCGGGTACGCCCTTGGGTGTCCGGTCGACGAGGGGGCCGTCCCGCGACCCACCACGCTCACCCCATCGATGCCGCACCTGTGCGCCGGCCCCTGGTTCCCTCCGAGGAGGGCCGGGGTGTGGGGCAGCGCCCCACTTCTCTCTGCCGCAGCCGCGGCACCGCCGGGCGCCCGCCGGGAGCGGGGCGAAGACAGGAGCGACGGCGGGCGGCCGGGCGAGTGCCGCGCCGCGCCTGGCGCGGCGCCTTGAACCCGTAGAGAAGGTTTTTACGCGCTCCCCCACCCGGGTCTGGAACTCTGGTCAGCTCGCCGCCCGGCCGTCCAACAGCGTCCGCCCATCATGGGTCCGGATCGACGGGGCGGCTTCGTCACGAAGGGCATCGAGCATGCGCACGGCGTAGACCTCGCCCATCCGGTCCTGGACCTCGGTCGGCGTTAGCCAATCCACCGCGGTGGACTCGTCGGACAGCTGCTCATGACCGCCCTCCGGGTGACAGCGGAACACCAGCGCCACCACGCCACGGGTCACGTTCTTGTAGACCCCGGTCAGCCGCTCGACGCTGACCTTGATGCCGGTCTCCTCGTAGACCTCGCGGCGGACGCCGTCCTCGACCGTCTCGGTGAGCTCCAGCACGCCGCCCGGCGGCTCCCAGGTCCCGTTGTCCGCGCGTCGGATCGCCAGCACTCGGCCGTCTTCGCGGACGACCGCGCCGGCCACGGAAACAGAGTGCAGGGGCGTTGACGGCTTCTCCGGGGCGCTGTTACTCATGTACAGGAGAATAGGAGACAATGCAGGACCATGGCGAGCGGTGAGGTGGCCTCGACGGCCAAGGCGAAGTATCTGCAGATCGCGGATGATCTGGCAGCGCAGATCAAGTCAGGGACCCTGGCACCTGGTGCAGCAGTGCCCAGCGAGGCTGAGCTGATGGAGCGGTACGGGGTAGCCTCCGGCACGGTCCGCAAGGCGGTCGCGGAACTCCGGACGATGCAGTTGATCGAGACCCACCACGGCCGCGGCTCCTACGTCCGCTCCCGGCCGCCGGTGCAGCGCAAGTCCTCGGACCGCTTCCGGCGGGCCCACCGTCTCGCCGGCAAGGCTGCGTACCTGGCTGAGGCCGAGCAGTCGGGCGGGACGCCCTCCGTGAACGTGCTCTACGTCGGCCCGGTCGACGCACCCGCGGACATCGCCGAACGTCTCGGCCTCCCCGCCGGCTCGCAGGTGCTGGCCCGCAAGCGGCGTTACTTCCGCGACGGCACCCCGACCGAGGAAGCCACCTCCTACCTGCCGTGGGATGTGGTCAAGGACATCCCCGAGATGTTCGCCGAGAACCCGGGCGGTGGCGGCATCTATGCCCGCCTTGAGGAACACGGGCACCGGCTAGCGGAGTTCACCGAGACCGTTCAGGCTCGCCTTGCCACGAAGGCGGAGACGTCCGCGTTGGCATTGAGCCCCGGCGCGCCAGTGATCCGACTGGTCCGGAACGCGATGACGGACGCCGGCCGCGTGGTGGAGGTCTGCGACACGCTCATGGCCGCTGACCAGTTCATTCTTGACTACCGCTTCCCCGCCAGGGACTGACGGTCGATCAACCCCCGCAACCCGTCACGAGATTCTTCTCGCGGCGGGTTGACTCATGTACAGGAGTCGGGCACTCTTCTATTCATCACTCCTGTACATGAGTGCAGGAGCAAGCCTCCTATAGAGGAGACCTTTCCATGGCCGTGTTCAAGATCGACCTCTCGACCGCGTTCGTCTTCGTGGTCGTCGCGCCGGCGCCGAAGCTGGTGAACAAGCAGACCGGTGAGATCGCCGTTGACCGGGAGACCGGCGCCCGGATGTACACCGTCGGACTGACCGTCGCGGATGAGGGCGAGGCGAACCTGTACACCGTCTCCGTGCCGGAGACCGGGATCAGCGAAGGGCTCACGGTCGGCATGCCGGTCGCGGTGACCGGGCTCAAGGCCCGGGACTGGGAGAACGAGTTCAACGGCCAGAAGCGGCACGGGATTTCGTTCCGCGCGACCGCGATCACCTCGCTCGTCCCGGCTGCGGCTCAGGGCTGATCGCGATGTCGGGGGCAATCACGCTGACGGAACTCGGGCTCCCGCTGGCCGCTGTGGGTGGCGGTGCGGCGTACGCCCGGGTGAAGGCTCCGGCGGTGTACTGGTCGCTCATCGGTCTGCCGATCGCCACGGTCCGGTTCCGGGCCACCTACGACAGCACGATGGAGGCCTGCGGGCTCACCGTCGCGCCGTCCCGACTGCGGATCCTGTTCGCTCGGGCCACCTCTCAGCGGGAGATCCGCCCGGTTCCGCCGAAGATCAAGCGGGTCCGGCCGACCACAACCGGCCTGCGGGTGCGGCTTCGGCTGGCGCCCGGTCAGGAACCGGCTGACGTGGCGGCTTCGGCTGAGCGGCTGCGGCACGCCTGGGGTGTCCACTCGGTGCACGTCTCGGTGGTCAAGCCGGGGCTGGTCGAGCTGCGGATGACCGGGTTCGACGTGCTACGCCGGGTCCGGATGCCGCGCCGGCTGCCGTCTGGCCCGCTGGTGGTGCCGGTGGCTCTTCGGGACGACGGGCAGGTGCACGTGCGCGACTACCGGCGCGTGCCGCACGGCCTGACCGTGGGGGCGACTGAGTCGGGCAAGTCCGTGTTCATCCGCAACCTGGTCAAGGGCCTGGCTCCGCAGGATGTCGCGCTGGTCGGGATCGACTGCAAGTGGGGCGTGGAGCTGACCCCGTTCGCCCCGCGTCTGTCGGCCCTGGCCATCGACCCGGACCAGGCGGCCGAACTGCTGGATGCGCTGGTGGACGAGATGGAAGACCGTTTCCGTCTGATCCGCGCCCACCAGGGCATCGGCTCGGACGTGCCGGATGAGGCGATCACCTCGGACGTCTGGGGCCTGCCCGAGAAGCTGCGCCCGGTTCCGGTCGTGCTGCTGGTCGACGAGATCGCGGAGCTGTTCCTGGTCGCTACCAGGGACGACGAGAAGCGTCGCGACCGCATGGTCACCCAACTGATCCGCTACGCCCAGCTCGGCCGGGCCGCCGGCATGTACCTGGAAGCCTGCGGCCAGCGGTTCGGCTCGGAACTGGGCAAGGGCGCCACGATGCTCCGGGCCCAGCTGTCCAGCCGGACCGTGCACCGGGTCAACGACAGCCCGACCGCCGAAATGGGCCTGGGCGACATCTCGCCGGCCGCCGTCCTGGCCGCCACCGCGATCCCGCCCGACATGCCGGGCGTCGCCGTTGCCGGTGACTCCTCCGGCGGCTGGTGCCGCATCCGCACCCCGCACCTGTCCCTCGCCGAGACGGCCCGCGTCTGCCGTCTGACCTCGCACCTGGTCCCGCACCTGCCGAAGCTGGCCCGCTTCCGCCCGGCCACCGCGCCGGTACCCGGACCGCTCGACGCGGTGCCGCTGACCCGCCCGTTCCCGGCGACCAGCTGACCACCTCGCCTCATCGGTCGGCGTGACCGTCTTCGCGCCAAGTCCCTACCACCGCCATGCCCGAACACGATCCGAGAGGACCGCCCGATGCCCGCCTCCATGGCGCTCTACGCCAACGCTGAGACCCGGATCGACCTGTCCACGTACGGCACGGAGCGCGCCCCGCTCCTCGGCATGTCCGGCCCCGGCTACAGCTTCACCCTGGGCTCGCACTCCCACGTGCCGCTCGCCGACCAGTTGGCCTTCGCCCGGTCGCTGGCCGAGAACTCCGCCGACTTCCTGGCCGCGCTGGAGCTTTTCGCCGCCGCGAACGCCGACACCGTCCCGGCGAAGTAGTCCGATGGCCGCCCACAAGAACAAGACCGCCCCGCCCCCCGCCCCGCCGAAGTGCTCCGGCTGCGCGGGCGAGGGCTGGGTGAAGGAGACCCACACCGTCGGCCGGGGCAAGAAGGCCCGCCCCGCCGGAGAGGTCGAGGTCCTGTGCCCTACCTGCCTCGGTACCGGCCTCGCCGCCGAGTAACCCCTCAGTCCGCCGGGCCCTGGCGGCGAGCATCCCCTGAGCCCCGCCCGGGCCCGGCTCCAACTTCCCTGCAAGGAGGACCGATCGATGCGCAAGCTCCGCCTCGACGCCGTCCTGGTGCAAGCCGCTATCGCCGGTGCCCTGTCCTTCGCCCACCTCCACGACATCGCGGGGGCCGCCAACCAGAACGGCTGGAAGGCCTGGGCCTACCCCGTCTCCGTCGACCTGCTGCTGGTCGCCGCCTGGCACCGGATGCGCGTCCTTCGCGCCAACGGCCAACCCGCACAGGCTGCTTGGACCTGGTTCGCCATCGCGCTGGCCGCCTCCCTCGGCGCCAACATCGCCACTGCCGGACTGCTCGACCTGCACCACGTTCCCAGCTGGCTGCGCATCCTGGTCGCCGGTTGGCCCGCGCTCGCCTTCTTCGGCGGCACTCTCCTCGCTCACACCCCGGCCACTCAGCAGCCGGTCGCCGAGGACGAAGAGTCCGAACTGCCGCTCTACGAACAGGAACCCGAGCTCCCGGAGCCCACTCCGGTGGAGACCCCGGAACCCATCGAGTCGGCCGAGCCCGTCCCGGCCCTTCCCGCACCGGCTCCCGCGCCGCCGGCCGTGGCCGTGCCCGCCGCGCTGCTGGACCACGCCCGCAAAGTCGCCGACGACCACCATGCCCGCACTGGCGCCCCGATCGACACCGACACCCTGCGCTCCCGCCTCGGCGTCCCGCCGCACTTCGCCGACGCCATCGCCGCCCAACTCTCCTGAAAGGAGCGTCAGTTCATGCCTCGCCAGATCCGCCCGCGCAATGTCATCCGCATCGGCCCGGTCCAGGTCGCCACCTACTACGACACCCGGGGCCGCGAGAAGCACACCGCCGCCTGCACCGCCCCGCGCTGCGGCTTCTCCGCCGACTACAACTCCCGCGCCGCTGCCGAGATCGCCGCCAGCACTCACCACTGCCCGATCCACTGACAGGAGACCGACCGTGACCGTCACCCTGCCCCTGGTCTTTGTCCTGGGCGTCGCCGCCATCGCCGCCGCCAAGTACCTCGGCGTCCGCCCGTGGCTCGTGGTTCTGATCGCCCTGTTCGGCTTCTACCTCGCCCACAGCTTCCTCGCCTCCGCGATCGACACCACCACCCGTACCGGCGTCACCGCCGTCACCCACCACTGAGGCCAACCGCCATGCCCAGCATCCAACTCGCCCAGCTGCCACCCCTGTTGACTGTCGACGGCTCCGCCCTGGTCGCCGAGATCGAGGCCTACCTGGCCTCCCTCCCGGCACCGGCCCGCACCCCGGTCCCGTACGTCTGCCCGCTCGGCAGCACCGTTCAGGCCTGGAACGCCGACTTCCCGGCGCCCACTGCGACCCTGCTCGACCGGCTCACCCGGCGCCCCGCCCGCCCGGTCCCGGTTACCGCCGCCGACCACCTGCGGCTCACCTCCCGCTACATCAACCAGTTGGGCTGGCTTCAGGGCGCGATGTGGGACACCGCCGGCCGGGTCTGCCTCCTCGGCGCACAGGCCGCCGTCCTCGCCCACGGCTACGGCACCGCCCGCACCGTCGAGACCGCCCGCTGGCAGGTCATGGAGATCCTGCACGCCACCGGTCGCCCCGTCCGCTCCCCGGACCAGTACAACGACCAGTCCACCACTCGCCAGGCCGACATTCATCAGCTGCTCGACCACGCCGCCGCCCGCGCCCTCTCCCTCGGGATGTGACTCCATGACCGCCCTCTTCGCCGCCGTCTTCGTCGCCCTGTTCGCCGCTCATCACCTGGCGGACTACCCCGGTCAGACCGACCACCAGGCCAGCCACAAGGCCGACCGCACCGTCACCGGCTGGATCACCAACCAGGTGCACGCGGCCACCCACACGGGCCTGTCCCTGCTGGCGCTGCTGCTCCTCGGGGTCGTTCTCCACGCCCACGTGACCGTGCTCGGCGCCGGCGTCGGCCTGGTCTGGGTGCATGTCTCCCACTCGTTCATCGACCGCCGCCGTGCCATCGCTTGGTGGATGGACCACACCGGACAGGCCGGCTTCAGGGCCGCCGGCGGTGCCGCGCACGTCGACCAGGCCGCCCACATCGCCCTGGGCCTTCTCCCCGCCGCCCTGCTCATCGCCTCACTCTGACCGGCTTCCGGGGTGGCAGCAAGCCGCCAAGCATCCCGCCACCCCGAGCGCCGCAACCCCGCCAGAAAGGACCCGCACCCATGAACGTCACCCCGCTCCTGGCCGCCGCCGGAGTCCCGCTCGTCGGCTGGACCGCCCACGGCACCTGGCTCGCCCGCCGCATCGCCGCCGCCCGCCGCGACCCGCTCACCGGCCTGCACACCCGCGACGGCTTCACCACCCGCGCCGAACGGATCATCCGCTCGCACGCCGACCGCGTCACCGTCCTGCTGATCGACCTGGACGACTTCAAGGCCGTCAACGACACCCACGGCCACGCCGCCGGAGACGCCGTTCTCGCGGCTACCGCCGACCGGCTGCGCACCTGGTGCGGCTCTGCCGGCCTCGCTGCCCGCCTCGGCGGAGACGAGTTCGCCGCCGTCATCCTCGACGCCACCGACCGCATACCGGCCCTGCGCGCCCAGCTCGCCGAACCGGTCTCGCACAACGGCCAGTTGCTCAACATCTCGGCCACCGTCGGCGCCTCGCACCCGGCCGCGCTTCTGCTCACCGAAGCGCTCGCCGCCGCCGACCGCGACATGTACGCCCAGAAGCCCGGCGACCGCACCACCCGCCGCCGCTAGAGCAAGACCGGCCCCCGGGGCGGCAGCAAGCCGCCAAGCATCCCGCCGCTCCGGGGACCGCAACCCCTCCACGAACCCACGGTCCACGAAGGAGAGCTCCATCATGCCTCAGCAGCACGCCACTTCGGCCCGGATCTGCCCGGACTGCGACGGCTTCGCCACCGTCACCATCACCACCGGCCTGCGCCACTGGGACGGCACCCGCCGCACCCTCCTGGTCAACTGCCGCACCTGCCACGGCTCCGGCACCCGCCCCGTGGCCCCGGCCCGCACTGCCACGGCGGCCTGACATGGCCCTCCTCGACTGGCGCGACTCCAAGCACTGGTCCAACGCCGAAGCCCCGTGCGGATGCTGCGGCAAGCCCACCCACCTGCGATCTGACCTCGGTAAGCCCGTCCACAAGGTCTGTGCCGAGCAGTGGATCGACCAGCACCGCACCCCGAGCACCGTGCCCGACCAGCACTGACCGCCCCGGGCCCCGGAGACCGCCACACACCACGGCTCCGGGGCCCCGCTTCCCGAAGGGAGGAACCGGCCCCATGCCCGCGCTCACCCCGCCCCCGGTTCGCGAGCTGACCGCCATCGCCCAGCTCGGCACCATGCCCGCCCTCATGCACCAGCTCGCCGGCCTCGGCGGCTGCGGTCGGCCCATCCGCCTCGACGGCCACCGCACCGAAGTCCACCCCGGCACCGGTGAGATCCTGCACCACCTCGACTCCGCCGACCTGCCCGCTGGCAACCTCCTGGTCCGCTGCAACAACCGCCGCACGACCCGTTGCCCCGCCTGCGCCGAGACCTACCGCCGCGACACCTACCACCTCATCACCGCCGGCCTGACCGGTGGCAAAGGCACCCCGGAGACCGTGGCCACCCACCCCCGCGTCTTCGCGACCTTCACCGCCCCCAGCTTCGGCCCCGTCCACAACCGTCCCGCCGCCGGCCGCTGTCGCTGCGGCACTGCCCACCCCGCCGACGACCCCGCCCTGGGATCGCCGCTCGCCCCGGACACCTACGACTACGAAGCCGCGGTTCTCTGGAACGCCCACGCCGGCAAGCTCTGGGCCCGCTTCTCCATCCACCTGCGCCGCGAGATCGCCAAGCGCGCCGGTCTGAGCCAGCGGGAGTTCCGCGACTTCGCACGGATCTCCTTCGGCAAGGTCGCCGAGTACCAGAAGCGTGGTGCCATCCACTTCCACGCCGTCATCCGCCTTGACGGCCCTGAGGGCGGCAACACCCCGCCCCCGGCCTGGGCCACCGTCGAACTCCTCACCGACGCTATCCGCGCCGCCGCCCGGCGCACCGACATCCCTGGCCCGCTCACCGCCGGCCGCGAGCACCGATTCACCTTCGGCCGCCAGCTCGACATCCGCACCATCCGAAGCGCCGACTTCAACGGCCCGGTCCAGATCACCGAACGCGCCGTCGCCGCCTACATCGCCAAGTACGCCACCAAGGGCGCCGAGACAGCCACCGGCACCCTGGACCGCCCGGTCCGCCTGCTCGCCGAGATCGCCCACCACGACATCCCCGAGCACGCCCGCCGCCTCATCCGCACCTGCTGGACCCTCGGCGCCCGCCCCGAACTCGATGACCTCCGCTTGCGAGCCTGGGCACACATGCTCGGTTTCCGCGGCCACTTCTCCACCAAGACCCGCCGCTACTCCACCACCCTGGGCGCCCTCCGCGATGCCCGCGCAGCTTGGCGCCGCGCCCAGGCACCCCAGCAGTACCACGGCCCCGACACCCAGACCACCGACGACGAGACCACCCTCGTCCTCGCCACCTGGACCTTCGCCGGCGTCGGCCTCACCCCCGGCGAATCCTGGCTTGCCGCCGCCGTACAGCCCGCCCCTGGCACGGAGGGGGAGAGATGACCACCGCCACCCAGCCCGGTGCCTTCACCGCGCCCGTCCTCTACCGCGTGGCGGACGTCATGGAGCTGCTGAACCTGAGCCGGAGCGTGATCTACGACCTGATCCGCCGGGGTCGTCTCCGCACGGTCAGCGAGGGTCGCAGCCGCCGAATCCCGGCATCCGCCATCACCGACTACGTCGCGCTGCTGGAGCGCGAGGCAAGGGGGAACCAGTGACCACCCGACGCAGCCGAGGGGACGGCGGCCTCCACTGGGATGAGAAGCGCCAGCGCTGGATCGCGACGGCCAGCCTGGGCTTCGACCCCAGCGGCAAGCGCATCGTGAAGCGGGGGAGCGGCAAGACCAAGACCGAGGCCAAGAACAAGCTGAAGGAGATCCTTCGGGATCACGAGGACGGCCTCGCCATCGCGCCCACGAACTACACCGTGGAGAACGCCGTCAACGACTGGCTGATGTACGGGCTGGCCGGCCGGGACGAGCAGACGCTGAAGACCCTGACCACCATCAGCCGGACTCACGTCATCCCGTCGCTCGGCGCCCGCAAGCTCCGGGATCTCAGCGCGGAAGACGTCGACAAGTGGCTGGCCCAGAAGTCCAAGACCCTGAGCACCCGCACCCTCCAGGCTCTCCACTCCTGCCTGAACCGGGCCGTCAAGCGCGCCATGGCCCGCGACAAGGTGAAGCGCAACGTGGTGGAGCTGTGCTCCGTCCCCACCGGGCAGCCTGGCCGACCGTCGAAGGCCCTGACGTTCGCTCAGGCGGAAGCGATCCTCAAGGCGGCCGAGAAGACCTCCATGTACGCCTACATCGTGGTCTCCCTGCTCACCGGGGCCCGCACCGAGGAGCTTCGCCCGCTGACCTGGGACCACGTCTTCCTCAAGGGACAGCCCGACGCCGACCCACGCGTCCCGCCCCACATGGCGGTGTGGCGCTCGGTCCGCGCCACCGGCGACACCAAGACCCGGAAGTCCCGCCGCACCCTGGCTCTGCCGGCGCGCTGCGTGGAGGCGCTCTGGGATCACTGGGTCGACCAGGGCTGGGACCGGCTGGCAGCCGACGACAAGTGGGAGGAGAACAACCTCGTCTTTCACTCAGCGGTCGGTACGCAGCTCGACCCCTCCCATGTCCGCCGAGCCTTCCGGACCGCCATCGCGAAAGCTGAAGGGGTGAATGCCGCCGAATGGACGCCCCGTGAGCTACGTCACAGCTTCGTGTCCCTGCTCTCCGACAGCGGGGTGCCGCTGGAAGAGATCTCACGGCTCGTCGGGCATTCCAGCACGGCGGTCACCGAGGAGGTCTACCGGAAGCAGATCCGTCCGGTGATCCAGACAGGCGCGGTGGTCATGGATGACCTGTTCCAGCAGGACGCTGAGCGATAGTCACGCAGTTAGTCACGCAGAACGAGGAAGGGCCCTACCGGATCTCTCCGGCAGGGCCCTTGCCTGCTACTACTGGGTCGGGGTGGCGGGATTTGAACCCACGGCCTCTTCGTCCCGAACGAAGCGCGCTACCAAGCTGCGCCACACCCCGGTCCTGCTGTTCGTCGCTCCGTCTCCTTCGCGACGAGTAGAACTCTACCCGACGCAGGTCAGGAGACGAAATCCGGTTAGCGGGGGCGCGGGGTCAGGGTCAGCAGGGTGGCCTCGGGGGGGCAGGCGAAGCGGACGGGGGTGTAGCGGTTGGTGCCGCAGCCGGCGGAGACGTGGAGGTGGGACTGGTTGCCGCCGGCGCGGTGGGTGGAGAGGCCCTTGACCCGCTTGGCGTCCAGGTCGCAGTTGGTGACCAGGGCGCCGTAGAAGGGGACGCAGAGCTGGCCGCCGTGGGTGTGGCCGGCCAGGATCAGCGGGTAGCCGTCGGCGGTGAAGGCGTCCAGGCTGCGCAGGTAGGGGGCGTGCACGACGCCGATCGAGAGGTCGGCGTCGGCGGACGGGCCGCCGGCCACCCGGGAGTAGCGGTCGCGGCGGATGTGCGGGTCGTCCACGCCGGTGAACTCGATGTCCAGGCCGTCCAGGGTGAGCCGGCCGCGGGCGTTGGTGAGGTCCAGCCAGCCGGCCGCGTCGAAGCCGTCGCGCAGCTTCTCCCACGGGTTGTGCACGGCGCCGGTGATGCCGGACCGGCCGGTGCCGTCGGCGTTGTTCAGGCCGTGGTTCCCGGAGGCCAGCGCCTTGAGGTAGCGGGTCGGGCTCTTGCGGGCCGGGCCGTAGTAGTCGTTGGAGCCGAAGACGTAGACGCCCGGGAACTCCATCAGCGGCCCGAGCGCGTCCAGGGTGGCGGGCACGCCGAGCGGGTCGGAGAGGTTGTCGCCGGTGTTGACCACCAGGTCGGGGCGGAGGCCGGCCAGGCCCTGCAGCCAGCGCTGCTTCTTCCGCTGCCCGACCACCATGTGGATGTCCGAGACGTGCAGTACCCGTAGTGGCCTGGCGCCGTGCGGCAGGACCGGAACGTCCACCCGGCGGAGCCGGAACGCACGGACCTCGTACCCGGCGGAGTAGGCGAGGGTGGCGGCGCCGGCGGCGGCGACGGTGAGCGGGACGGAGTACAGCTTTCGCATCGGTCCATGGTCGCAGACCGGCCCGCTCCGGGTGAACCGGGCCTTGCCACTGGGGCGCGGGCTCGGGCCGCCGGTTCGTTGACGCACCTGACGGGCCGGGTTAGGTTCTCACGGGCCGTCAGGTCGGCCGGAGGGGGCACTGGGACCGCGATGCAGATCCGTTCGACCACCGAGGCCGACCTCCCCGCCTACCTGCGCACGCTGTCCGACGCCTTCGGCGTGATGTGGCACGCGGACGACCCGCCCTGGTGGGCGGCGTACGAGATGGGGCGGAACCTGTTCGCCGAGGACGCCGCCGGCCGGCCGATCGGCGTGGCGGGCGCGTTCACCCTCGAGCTGACCCTGCCCGGCGGGGCACTGGCACCGGTGGCCGGCATCACCGGGGTCGGCGTGCTGCCCACGCACCGGCGCCAGGGCGTGCTGACCGCGCTGATGCGGCATCAGCTGGCGCAGCTGCGCGATGCGGGCGAGTACCTGGCGGTGCTGCAGGCCTCGGAGGCGGTGATCTACCGGCGGTACGGCTACGGACCGGCCTCCGCCCGGCTGCAGTGCGCCGTCCCCCGCCACCTGGGTGCCTTCGCCACCCCGCCGGCCCCGGGCGGCAGCCTGGAGCTGCACTACCGGGAGGAGTGCGGCGAACTGCTGGCCGAGGTGTACGACCGCTACCGGCTGACCCGGCCGGGCGCGCTCTCCCGCCCCGAGCGCTGGTGGACCGGCGGTGCCAGCCGCCCCCCGGTCTCGCACGCGCCGCGCCAGATCGCCTTCCACCGGGACGCCGACGGCCGGGCCCAGGGCTACGCCTGCTACACCGTCGCCGCCACCGACCCGCTGCACGGCACCCGCACCCTCACTGTGGAGGAGCTGGTCGCCGCCACCGACGAGGCCGAGGCCGCGCTGGTCCGGTTCTGCCTGGACCACGACCTGGTCGCCACCGTGGTCTTCGCCAACCTGCCGCCGCAGAGCCCGCTGCGCTGGCGGTTCGCCGACAGCCGGGCGCTGCGCACCGAGTCGGAGCGGGACGGGCTCTGGGTCCGGCTGCTCGACGTGCCGCGGGCCCTGGAGGCCCGCCGCTACCTGGCCGGCGGCCGGCTGGTGGTCGAGGTGGCCGACCCGTTCCTCGAGGAGCACGGCCGCTACCTGCTCACCGTGTCCGGCGGGGTCGGCCACTGCCGGCGCACCGAGCTGGCGGCCGAGCTGGCGCTGGACATCAGCGACCTCGGCGCCCTCTACCTGGGCGGCACCGCCGCGAGCACCCTGGTCCGGGCCGGCCGGATCCGCGAGCTGCGCCCGGGCGCGGCGCTGGAGGCGGACGCCCTGCTGCGCGCGGAGCGGCCGCCGCACTGCGTGCACTGGTTCTGACGGCCGCCGACGGCTCGACCCCGGCAGACGCCGGGGTGATCGGCCCGCTCGCGGACGGGCGGGACCGGCACCGGTCATCGGCGGCTGCGGCGGCCGGCTGACCCGGTGTCACGGCACGCGTGCACCATATTCACGGGCGCGACGGCCGCCGGGATGTGAGGATTGGGGCATGACGACGCTCAAGGAGCGGCTGCGGGATGACCTGACGGCCGCGATCAAGGCCCGGGACGAACTCCGCTCGGCCACCCTCCGCCTCACCCTGGCCGCGGTGACCTCGGCCGAGGTGGCGGGTGCCGAGAAGCGCGAGCTCACCGACGACGAGGTACAGCAGGTGGTGCAGGGCGAGGCGAAGAAGCGGCGGGATGCCGCGGACGCCTTCGCCAAGGCCGACCGGCCCGAGCAGGCCGAGCGCGAGCGCGCCGAGGGCGTGGTGCTCGCCGAGTACCTGCCCAAGCAGCTCAGTGACGAGGAGCTGGCGGCCGTGGTGGCCGCCGCCGTGGCCGAGAGCGGGGCGACCGGCCCGCAGGGCATGGGCGCCGTGATGAAGCTGGTCCGCCCCAAGGTGGAGGGCGTCGCCGAGGGCGGCCGGGTGGCCGCCGCCGTGAAGGCCGCGCTCACCGGTAAGTAAGCAGGAGAGGCACGGAGCAGGACAGGCAGGGCCCGAGCCGGGCCCTGCCTGTTCGCGCTAGTGGCGCCCGGGCTTGCCCGGCTTGCCGGTGGGCAGCCCCGGGAGGCCGCCGTTGCCGCCGCCGACCAGGCCCGGCGGCAGCGTGAACGGCGGCGGGTTCGGCGCCGGGTTGGGCGCCGGCGGACTGGCGCCCGGCGGGTTCCCCGGGTTGTTGGGGTCGGGGCTGGGCGACCCGTTCGCCGGCGACTGCTGGTTCGGCAGCGGCACCAGCGTGAAGCCGGTCGGCGGCGTGCCGGCCAGCGACTGGCTCATCGCCTGCCGCCACATCGGCCCGGGCCCGGTGGCGCCGTAGACCCCGCCGTCGCCCCCGAAGTTGTGGCCGCCGATGGTGATGTTGCCGCTCATCTTCACCCCGCCCTCGGGCCCGCCGAGCCAGACCACGCCGACCAGGTCGGGGGTGTAGCCGTCGAACCAGGCGGCGCGCCGCTCGTCGGTGGTGCCGGTCTTGCCGGCGATCGGGCGGCCGTCGTCCAGCCCGAGCGCGGAACCGGTGCCGCCCTTCTCGGTGACGCCCTTGAGCAGGGTGTTCAGCTGGTCGGCGGTGGACTGCTGGATCACCTGGTTGCAGTTGGCCTGCGGCACCGGCAGCTGCCGCCCGCCGAGGTCGGCCACCGAGGTGATCGCGACCGGGTCGCAGTGCACCCCGCGGGCGGCGAAGGTGGCGTAGACGCCCGCCATGTCCAGCGGGCTCATCTCCTCCACGCCCAGCGCCATGGCCGGCACCTCCTCCAGCGGGTCGCCGCTGGCCTTGCTCCGGATGCCGAGCTTGTTGGCCATCTGCTTGACCGCGCACAGGCCGATGTCCTGCTCCAGCAGGACGAAGTAGGTGTTGACCGACCGGGCCATCGCGTCGGGCATCATCATCTGCCCGTGCTCGTCGGGGCTGTCGTTGGCGACCTGCTCCTGCTTGAGGTTCCGGTACGGCGCGCCGCAGGTGGTCATGTCCGGGTAGGCCATCTTGGCCGGCGAGTCGTAGCTCTGGCCGAGGTCCTTGCCGGCGTCCAGCGCGGCGGCGGCGACCACCGCCTTGAAGGTGGAGCCGGGCTGGAACCCGTTCCCGCCGCCCATCGCCGCGTCCACGTTGAGGTTGACCACGGTCTGGTGCTTGCCGGGGTCCAGGCCGTACGGCCTGGTCTGGGCCATCGCCAGGATCTCGCCGGTGCCGGGCTTGAGCATGGTCATCGCGGCGGCCACCGGATCGGTCAGGTAGACCTTGTCGGTGACGGCCTTGTTGGCGGCGGCCTGCTTGTCCGGGTCGATGGTGGTGGAGATCTTCAGGCCGCCCTGGGCCCAGAGCCGGTTCCGCTCGGCCGCGGAGGCGCCGAAGGCCGGGTCGGTGAGCATCACCTTGCGCACGTAGTCGCAGAAGAAGCCCATGCCGGCCTGCGCGGTGATGCAGCCGTTCTGCGGGTCGTGGTACTGCAGCGAGAGCGGGCTGGCCTTGGCGTCCCTGGCCTGGTCGGCGGTGATGTGGTGGTACTCGAGCATCTTGTCGATCACGGTGTCCCGGCGGGCCTGGGCGGCCTTCGGGTGCTCCACCGGGTCGTAGGCGCTGGGGTTCTGCACCAGCCCGGCCAGCAGCGCGGCCTCGGGCAGGGTCAGGTCCTTGTCGCTCTTGCCGAAGTAGCGCTGGGCGGCGGCCTCGACGCCGTAGGCCTGCCGGCCGAAGTAGGTGATGTTGAGGTAGTTGGTGAGGATCTGCTCCTTGGGCAGCTCCTCCTCCAGCTTGATCGCGTACTTCAGCTCCTGGATCTTGCGGCCCACGGTCTTCTTGGTGGCCTCCAGGAACGCCGCCTGGTCGTCGCCGGCCTGCTCGACGAAGACGTTCTTGACGTACTGCTGGGTCAGCGTGGAGGCGCCCTGGGCGTCGGCCCCGGAGGAGGCGTTCTTGGCGAGCGCGCGCAGCACGCCCTTGGGGTCGATGGCGCCGTGCTGGTAGAAGCGGGCGTCCTCGATGTCGACCTGGGCCTGCCGGGTCAGCGCGGACATCTGGTCCTGCGTCAGTATCGTCCGGTCCCGGGCGTAGATCTTGGCGATCTGGTTGCCCTTGGAGTCGTAGACGAAGGAGGCCTGGGAGAGCGTCGGCGTCTTGAAGTCGGCCGGCAGGCTGTCGAAGCCCTGCACCCCGTTCTTCGCGCCCAGGCCGATCGCCCCGACCGCGGGCAGGGCCAGACCGGCCAGCAGGACGCCGGAGAGGACGCTGACTCCCAGGAAGGTCAGCCCGAGCCCCGCGAGTTCCGCGGGCGAGCCGGTCCGCCGGCGCGGCCGCCGGTCGGAGGAGGAGCGCTGTGGTGCCATGGCAGGACTCTACGTTGCGGATTACTGCACACCGGGGCAGCTGTTCGCCTAGTCTTGTCACAGGCCTGCGACAGCTCCGCTCTGTGTGCGTCGAACACTCCTGTGAGTGTTGAGGGTTGTCCGGTATGACGGGGTATGAGGCGGTTGCCGAGCTGCTGTGTCGGCGTCATATGCCCCTCCGGCGGGTCGCACTGGTCGCGCTGAGTGACGAAAGGTCAGCTGGGGGGAGCCGCAAGGGCTGCGACCTGCGATCACTCCAACGAGTGATCTGACCGGCACCCATAGTCCGATCGGGTCATTCGAGATTGGACCCCAGGGGGCTGTTGCGCTCCGCCAATCTTCCGTAACGTCCTCAACTGGCAGCGGTGAATATGCCGTTGCCGCCGTGGGGGAGCCTCGATTGAATCGGGAGAGGACGGCGGGGCATGGGCTGGGTTGATGACTGGAGCGCGCAGGCTGCCTGCCGCACGAGTGATCCGGACGAACTGTTCGTCCAGGGGGCGGCGCAGAACCGCGCCAAGGCGGTGTGCAGCGGGTGCCCCGTGCGCACCGAGTGCCTGGCGGACGCGCTGGACAACCGGGTGGAGTTCGGTGTCTGGGGCGGGATGACCGAGCGGGAGCGCCGCGCACTGCTGCGCCGCCGCCCGACGGTGATCTCCTGGCGCCGGCTGCTGGAGACGGCGCGCACGGAGTACGAGGAGTCCCTGGCCACCGGGGTGATCCTCGCCGACTACGCGCAGGCGGGCTGACTCGTCGCCAGCCGGGCCGCCGCGCGGCCCGGGCGCGCCGAGCCCGCGGTCAGTCGGCCTCGCCGGCCAGCCGGTGGCCGATCAGCCGCAGCCCGTCCAGGTCGTGCACGTCCCCGGCCAGCGCCGGCACCTCGATGATCGGCACGTCCGGGTAGACCGCGGTGAACCGGTCCCTGGTCCGCCGCTCCCGGCCCATCACCTCGACCCGCTCGGCGTGCAGCCGGAGCAGTCCGGCCGCCAGCGCCTCGGCCTCGGCCTGCACCGGTTCGTGGTCCGCGCCGTTCTCCTCCAGGGCCTGCGCCGCCGCCATCGCACGCTCCGCGGTCAGCTGCGCCGCCCCCGTGGTGTGCACCCGGTTGAGCACCAGCCCGGCCAGCGGCATCCGGTCCGCGGCCAGCCGGTCCACGAAGTAGGCGGCCTCGCGCAGCGCGTCCCGCTCCGGCGCGGCCACCACCAGGAACGCCGTGCCCTCCGCCTTGAGCAGCTGGTAGGTGCTCTCCGCGCGCTCCCGGAAGCCGCCGAACATCGAGTCCATCGCGGCCACGAAGGTCTGTAGGTCGGTCAGCAGCTGGGCGCCGAAGATCTTGCCCAGGGTGCCGGTGAGCAGGCCCATCCCGACGTTCAGGAACTTCATCGCGCTGCGCCCGCCGACCTTGGCCGGGGCCATCAGGATGCGGATGATCTTGCCGTCCAGGAACGAGCCGAGCCGCCCGGGCGCGTCCAGGAAGTCCAGCGCGGAGCGGGAGGGCGGGGTGTCGACCACGATCAGGTCCCACTCGCCGGCGGCCCGCAGCTGGCCCAGCTTCTCCATCGCCATGTACTCCTGGGTGCCGGCGAACCCGGCGGAGAGCGACTGGTAGAAGGGGTTCTCCAGGATCGCCCTGGCCCGCTCCGGCTCGGCGTGCGCCAGCACCACCTCGTCGAAGGTCCGCTTCATGTCCAGCATCATGGCCTGCAGCTCGCCGGATCCCTCCCCGGTGCGGGCGCCCTTGACCGGCCGGGGCGTGTTGTCCAGCTCGGTCAGGCCCATCGACTGGGCCAGCCGCTTCGCCGGGTCGATGGTCAGCACCACGGTCCGGCGCCCGCGCTCGGCGGCCCGCAGGCCGATCGCCGCCGCCGTGGTGGTCTTGCCGACCCCGCCGGAGCCGCAGCAGACCACGATCCGGGTCCGCGGGTCGTCGATCAGCCGGTCCAGGTCGAGGGCGGCCGGTGCGCCGTCCTGCTCCGCCGCGCCGCTGCTCATGCCGCCCCCTGTCGCTTGAGTTCACCGGCCAGCCGGTACAGGCCGCCGAGGTCGACACCGCCGCCGAGCAGCGGCAGTTCGTAGGCCGGCAGGTCCAGCGCGGCCAGCTCGGCCCGCTGCTCCTGCTCCAGGGTCACCCGTTCGGCGTGCTCCCTGGCCTGGTCGAGCAGCGGATCCAGCAGCGGCTCGACGGCGGAGCGCCGGGTCGCGGCCGACCGCGACCGGCCGCCCAGCCCGGCCTCGACCAGCGCCCGGGCCACCTCCTCGCGGTGGTCGCCGTGCGCCCCGGCCACCGCGGCGGCGTCCAGCACCGGCGGCCGCACCATGTTCACCAGCACCCCGCCGACCGGCAGCCCGGCCGCCCGCAGCTCGCCGAAGCCGTCCACCGTCTCCTGGACCGGCATCTCCTCCAGCAGGGTGACCAGGTGCACCGCCGTCTCGGGCGACTTGAGCACGCCCATCACGGCCTGGGCCTGACTGTGTATCGGGCCGAACCTGGCCAGCCCGGCCACCTCGGAGTTGACGTTCAGGAACCTGGTCAGCCGCCCGGTCGGCGGCGCGTCCATCACCACCGCGTCGTAGCGGCGCCGCCCGTCCGGCCCCTTGCGGCGGGCCGCCTCGCAGGCCTTGCCGGTGAGCAGCACGTCCCGCACCCCGGGCGCGATGGTGGTGGCGAAGTCGACGAAGCCGACCTTCTGCAGCGCCTTCCCCGCGCGGCCGAGCTTGTAGAACATGTCGAGGTACTCCAGCAACGCCTGCTCGGTGTCGATCGCCAGCGCGAAGACGTCGCCGGAGGCCTTGGGCCCGGGCAGGCCCAGCTGGGCGGTGGAGACCCCGGTCACCCGGCGCTCCTCGTAGGGCAGCGCGGCGATGCCGAACAGCTCGGCGATGCCCTGCCGGCCCTCCACCTCGATCAGCAGGACCCGGCGCCCGTCCGCGGCCAGGGCCAGCGCGAGTGCCGCCGCCAGCGTGGTCTTGCCGGTGCCGCCCTTGCCGCTCACCACATGCAGCCGTACGCCCTCCCAGTCCACGCTGCCTCTCCGTCCGCTCGGAATCCCTCCTCGCGAGCGTAACCAGCGCCCGCGCCGGATGCCGGGAGCATCCGGGTGAGGAAGGCGCCGGTACGCCGCTTTGTGTCCTACCTCACACCTGCCTCACATCGCCGCCGGCGCCTCCCCGACCGTCCCGGACCCTCCGGCCAAGGGGTCTTCGGCGTCGCGCCGCCCGGGCTCGGCCCGGAGGCCGCTCCTGCACCCACCCCCGTTGGCCGAGGGTCTAAAGTCAGCTCCATGACCAAGTGGGAATACGTGACCGTGCCGCTGCTGGTGCACGCGACCAAGCAGATCCTCGACACCTGGGGCGAGGACGGCTGGGAGCTGGTCCAGGTGGTGCCCGGGCCGAACAACCCGGAGCAGCTGGTGGCCTACCTCAAGCGGGAGAAGAACTGATGGGCGCGGTGGAGAGCCGGCTGGCCGAACTCGGCCTGACCCTGCCGGAGGTCGCCAAGCCGGTCGCGGCCTACGTCCCGGCGGTGCGCAACGGCGACCAGGTGCTGACCAGCGGCCAGCTGCCGGTGGTCGGCGGCGTGCTGAAGCAGACCGGCAAGGTCGGCGCCGAGGTGACGGCCGAGGAGGCCAAGGCGCTGGCGCAGATCTGCGCGCTGAACGCGCTGGCCGCCGTCAAGTCGGTGATCGGCGACCTGGACCTGATCGACCAGGTCGTCAAGGTGGTCGGCTTCGTCGCCTCCGCCCCCGACTTCACCGGCCAGCCGGTCGTGGTGAACGGCGCCAGCGAGCTGCTGGGCCAGGTGCTCGGCGAGGCCGGTGTGCACGCCCGCAGCGCGGTCGGCGTCGCGGTGCTGCCGCTGGACGCCCCCGTCGAGGTGGAGATCCAGGTGCGGGTCAAGGCCTGATCCGCCCGCCCCTTCTCACCAGCATGCCCGGATGCATAGCATCCGGGCATGGCTGCTGAATCCGCCGGTCGCACCCGGCCCGCGCCCCCGATGCCGCCCGGCTGGCCGGAGCGGATCCGGGCGCTGGCGGCCGGCCGGCTGACCCCGCTGGTGCCGAAACCCTCGGCCACCGTGGTGCTGCTGCGCGACGGCGCGGCCGGTCCGCAGGCCTACCTGCTGCGCCGGCGCAGCTCGATGGCCTTCGCCGCCGGCATGTACGCCTATCCGGGTGGCGGGGTGGACGCGCGGGACGCCGGGGGCGAGCCCGGCTGGGCCGGCCCGAGCCCGGAGCAGTGGGCCGAGCGGCTCGGCGTGGACCGGGCGACGGCGCAGGCGGTGGTCTGCGCGGCGGTCCGGGAGACCTTCGAGGAGGCCGGCGTGCTGCTGGCCGGCCCGGACGCCGACTCGATCGCCCCCGCCCGGGACTGGACGGCGGAGCGGGCCGCGCTGGAGGCGCACCAGCTCTCGTTCGCCGACTTCCTGCGCGAGAACCGGCTGGTGCTGCGCAGCGACCTGCTGGGCGGCTGGGCCCGCTGGGTGACCCCGGCCTTCGAGGAGCGCCGCTACGACACCTGGTTCTTCGTCGCCGCGCTGCCGCCCGGCCAACTGGCCGCCCACGAGGTGGGCGAGGCCGACCGGGTGGCCTGGCTGCCCCCCGCCGAGGCGGTCCGCGGCCACGCCGAGGGCCGGTACGGCATGCTGCCGCCGACCATCACCGTGCTGCGCGAACTGCTGCCGCTGCGCAGCGCCGCCGAGGCGCTGGCCGCCGCGGAGCGGCGCACCCTGACCCCCGTGCTCGGCGAGGCCGAGATCATGGGAGATCGTATGACCATCCGGTGGTCTGGGTATGACGATCTGACCATCGACGGCCACTACCCCGAGGACGACCCCTCGGCAGAGAACGGAAAGGCGGAACGATGAACCACAACGACGTGGCTCGCGTGCGCGACCTCCCCTCCCGCAGCCTCGAACCGCGCCCGCTCACCCGATCGCTGGGCTGCGACGACGACGGCCTGCCGGAGGACTTCGCCCCGCGCCGCCTGCTCCGCCCGCACGACGACCGCCCGCTGGTCCGCAGCATCGGCCACGACCGGTGAGCAACGGCCTGCCCGGGGACCCCGCCGACACCGTCGGCGGGGCCGCCACCGCCCGCGCGCTCTGCGTGCTGGCCCCCAACCCGTCCCCGATGACGCTGGACGGCACCAACACCTGGCTGCTCTGCGAGCCGGGCTCGGACCAGGTGGTGGTGGTCGACCCCGGTCCGCTGGACGAGGGCCACCTGCGCGCGGTGGTGGACGCCACCGAGCGGCAGGGCCGCCGGATCGCGCTCACCCTGCTGACCCACGGCCACCACGACCACGCGGCCGGCGCGGCCCGGTTCGCCGAACTCACCGGCACCGCGGTGCGCGCCCTGGACCCGGCCCACCGGCTCGGCGAGGAGGGGCTGACCGGCGGTCAGGTGATCGAGGTCGGCGGCCTGGAGCTGCGGGTGGTGGCCACCCCCGGGCACACCGCCGACTCGCTGACCTTCCACCTGCCGGCCGACGGCGCGATCCTCACCGGGGACACCGTGCTCGGCCGCGGCACCACCATGGTCGCCCACCCGGACGGGGTGCTCGGCGACTACCTGGACTCGCTGCGCCGGCTGCGCACCCTGGCCGGCGAGCACGGGGTGCGCACGGTGCTGCCCGGCCACGGCCCGGTGCTGCAGGACGCGCTGGGCAGCGTCGAGTACTACCTGGCGCACCGGGCGGCCCGGCTGGCCCAGGTGGAGACCGCGGTGGAGGCGGGCTGCCGGACGGCCGAAGAAGTGGTCGCCCGGGTCTACGCCGATGTGGACCGGGCGCTCTGGCCGGCCGCCGAGCTGTCGGTCCGGGCCCAGCTGCGCTACCTGGAGGACCACGGGCTCATCTGAGCGCCGCGGTCCTCCGAGCGGGGCTCAGCGGGAGCGGCGGGAGAGCCGCTCGACGTCCAGCAGCACCACGGCGCGGGCCTCGAGCTTCAGCCAGCCGCGGCCGGCGAAGTCGGCCAGCGCCTTGTTGACCGTCTCGCGGGAGGCGCCGACCAGCTGGGCCAGCTCCTCCTGGGTCAGGTCGTGGGCGACGTGGATGCCCTCCTCGGACTGCACGCCGAACCGGCGGGACAGGTCCAGCAGCGCCTTGGCCACCCGGCCCGGCACGTCCGAGAAGACCAGGTCGCTCATCACGTCGTTGGTCCGGCGCAGCCGGCGGGCGATGGCGCGCAGCAGCGCGATCGACACCTCGGGGCGGGCGTGCAGCCAGGGCTGCAGGTCGCCGTGGCCCAGGCCGAGCAGCTTGACCTCGGTGAGCGCACTGGCGGTGGCGGTGCGCGGGCCCGGGTCGAAGAGCGACAGCTCCCCGATCATCTCGCTGGGGCCGAGCACCGCGAGCATGTTCTCCCGGCCGTCCGGCGAGGCCCGGTGCAGCTTCACCTTGCCCTCGGCGACCACGTAGAGCCGGTCTCCCGGATCGCCCTCGTGGAACAGCGACTCGCCGCGCGCGAGGGTCACCTCGGTCATGGAAGCGCGCAGCTCGCCGGCCTGTTCGTCGTCGAGCGCCGCGAAGAGCGCGGCGCGCCGCAGAACATCGTCCACGTGCTTCCTCCTTCTCGGCCGACCGCCGTGGGGAGGCGGGCGGTCACGTACTGAAACAGTGCTCTACATCACCAAGCATGGCGCATGACGCTCCGATCATATGAGGAGGGGGTGCGCAGTGGAGGGCGGTAAGGGGCCATCCGTACGCATCGGTAGCCGGCCGGAACCGGTCCGCCGGGACCCCTTGAGCGGGGCGGCGCGCGCAACTACCGTCCGTCCATGGCATTCACCGAGAAACTCCTGCGGGCACCCGGGCCGGTCCAGGTGGGCGGCTACCGGCTGAAGCGCTACCACGTCACCGCCGATCCGGCCGGCCTCGATCCGGCGGTGGAGAAGGCGGCCTACTCCGTGCTGCCCGACCTGCTGCCCTTCCCGGACGGCACCCCGAAGTCCGGCTTCGTGGTGGTCCACCGGGGCGACGACACCGGCGCCTACGTCAGCGCCTACTGCTGGGCCTGGGACAACGTGCTCAGCTTCGCCGGCGCGGCCGCCGGCCAGCCGGCCCTCGGCTGCCCCGACCTGGACCCCACCCACTTCGTCCGGCTGACCCGCCCGCTGATCGGCTGCGTCTGGGAGCTGGCCCCGATGCGCCACGAGCGCGACTCCTGGGTCCGCCACGTGCTCACCCCCGACACCCCCGACCTGGACGCCTACCTCGCCGACGCCTACCGCGAGGGCACCACCGGCCCCGACCCGCTCGGCTGACGGCCCGCCGGAACCCCCACCGGCGGTCACCTGCGCGGCGTAGCCTTCGGGCATGGCAGAGAAGACCACCGACCTGCGGGTGAACCAGACCACCCCGGCGCTGTTCGCCGCCTACCCGACGCCGGCGGCGATGGCTGCGGCGAACCCGGTCGAGCTGGAGGAGCTGATCCGGCCGACCGGGTTCTTCCGGAACAAGGCCAAGTCGCTGATCGGCCTCTCCCTCGCGCTGCGCGACGAGTTCGGCGGCGAGGTCCCGGGCAGGCTGGAGCAGCTGGTCACACTGCCCGGGGTCGGGCGCAAGACCGCCAACGTGGTGCTCGGCAATGCCTTCGGGACGGCGGGCATGACTACGGCCTGACCGAAGGGCTTCTGGGCGCCGCGAGTAGCCAGGCCCGCACCCGACCTCCGGGAACTCCCGGCCGGGCCGGAGGACGATCGCGGAGTCGGAGTGGCGGTGGCCTTGGTCGCCACCGCGGTCCTCGGCGCCTACCTGCTCAACCACCGCGCCTCCGCCGACACCTTCGGCATCGACCGGGACCGAGACGACATCACCATCCTCACGGCCGCCTACCGCCCTGCTGCGGCCGACTCGGCCGGTCGGCGGGCAGGCGGCGGGTGAAGAACAGCGCGCCAGCCGTGATGCAGGCGCAGGCCAGCACCGCTGTCTTCAGCCCCTGGATCTGAGCGTCCCGGTAGTGCTCGACGATGGCGGCCGCCTCCTGCGGTGGCACCTCCGGATGACTGGCCAGTGCGGCGGCCACCCGGTCGGCGGGGACGAAGGAGAGACCCGCCTCGATGTGCACGGCGCTCTGCTCCGCGACGGCCTGCGAGACGCGCGGATCGCTCTCGATCCGGCTGGTGACGGAGGTCGCGAGCGCGCCGATCAGGATCGCGCCGATCAGCGCGGTGCCGAGCGAGGAGCCGAGGTTCTGCGCCGTGTACTGCAGGCCGCCGGCCTCGCTGCGCTGGTCGGCCTGCACACTGGACTGCACAGTGTTGCCCAGCTGGGAGGCGAGCAGGCCCATGCCGATGCCGAGCAACGCCATGGCCCCGGCGAACGAGGAGCCCTTCAACTGCGGCCCGATCGCCGTGATGAGCCAGAGCGTGGAGGCCAGCAGCACCAGCAGCCCGATCCGGCAGATCGCCCGCGGCGAGGCGTACCGCAGCAGCAGCGAGCCGCACATCGAGGTGGCCAGCATGGTGACGGAGACCGGCAGCAGCCGCAGGCCGGTCTCGAAGGCGTCCAGGCCCTGCACCACCTGCAGGTAGAGCGGGATCACGAAGAACAGCCCGAGCAGCACGGTGTTCTGGTTGAACAGCGTCATCAGCCCGGAGCGCAGCGGCTTGTTCTCGAACAGCCCGAGCGAGACCAGCGGCGTCAGCCCGCGCCGCTCGCGCCGCCGCTCGTGCGCGGCGAACGCGTACAGCAGCCCGGCGCCGATCGCGATCACGAACAGCGTCGGCGCGAACCCGAGCACCGTGAACGGCGGATTGCGCGGCTGGACCCAGCCCCAGCTGCCGCTCTGCAGCACCGCCAGCACCATCAGCGCGAGCGCGGCGGCCGACAGCAAAGCGCCGATCCCGTCCAGGCGCGGCCGGTGAGCGGGCGGCGGCTGCGCCGGAATCCAGCCCATCAGCAGCAGGATCGCCGCCACCAGCACCACTTCGCCGGCGAACACCAGTCGCCAGGTCAGGTAGGTGGTCACCCAGCCGCCGAGCAGCGGACCGACCGCGATGCCCGCCCCGGCCAGCCCGCCGATCACGCCGTAGGCGACTGCCCGGTCGCGGCCCCGGTACGAGCCGGCTGCCAGCGCCGCCAACGCGGGCAGTACCAGCGCGGCGCCGAGCCCCTCGATCACCGACCAGCCGAGCGCCAGTACCCCGACCGTGGGTGCGAGGGCGGTGAGCCCCGAGCCGACGCCGTAGACCGCCAAGCCGACGACGAAGACCCGGCGCCGACCGAAGAGGTCGCCGATTTTCCCGCCGGTCAGCATGAAGGCCGCCATCACCAGCGTGTAGAGGGTGATGACGGCCTGGATCGCGGTGACCTCGGTGTGGAAGTCCTTGACCAGCTGACTGATCGACACGTTCATCACGGAGGCGTCCAGCACCATCAGGAACTGGGCGGTTCCGAGCACGGCCAGCGGCTTCCACCGACCGGCGCCGGTGGCGGCCGGCCGCTCAGCCGGCAAGGAGGCGGGCCTTCTGCGCGGCGAACTCGTCCTCGGTCAGTACGCCCTGCTCCTTGAGCGCGGCCAGCTCCTTCAACTGGTCCAGCTTCTGCTCCATCGTCGGCCCGGCCACCGCCGCCGGTACGGGGGCGGGGGCGGGAGCCGGCGGCGGGGCGAACTGAGCCTCCTGCTGCGCCCAGCGGCCGCTCTGGCGCCGGGAGACCCGGTTGGAGACGGCGGTCGCGGTCCCCGCGACGACGGCGGTGCGGGCGACCCCTCGAAGCAGTCCTGGCATGGGTTCCTCCTCGGTGGCGGGTCAGTGGCGGTCGGGCAGGGCGTTCATCCGCCGCTGCCTGGTTCCTCGATCGCGTCGAGCACGGCGACCACGTCTTCCAGCGGCACCCGGCCGCCGGCGAGCAGTCGCGCGTCCGCCCGGCGCAGGGCCGTCGCGAGCGGTGCCGCCCAGCGGTTCTCGTAGAGCAGCACGGCGGCGGAGTCGCCCGGGGCCAGCAGCGCACCCGCCTCGGCGAGGTCGGATTCACCGAGCAGGCCCGATGAGGCGCCCTCGAAGACGGTCAGGTCGAGTCGGCCGTCGCCGGTCACGTCGGCCAGTTCGACGCCGGTGACGGTGTCGTCGTCGTTCTTGCGCAGGAAGGTCAGGTCGAGGACCCGGATGATGCCGCGATCGACCAGATCGACCAGCAGCGGTAGTCCCTCACCGGTCAGTCGGCTGCCGGGGAAGGAGATCACCAGGTAGTCGATCGGGCCCAGCTCGTCCAGTTCTGACACATCGTCCATACCGGCTCCCAACAGGCCATGACCGGCCATGACGCTCCGGTCGCGACGGGCACGAGGCGGACCGCCTCAGCGGACTCCCGTCCGTTTGCCACGCTAACGCGCTCCGGAGACCGCCCGCGAGCGCACGCGCCCCGTAGGAGGACCTGTTCACCCGAGCCGGGCAAGGCATCACAACCCAGTACGGACCCCCATCCGCACTGACAGCCGGGGTCCGACCATCCGTGGGTCGGGCTCCGGTTCATTCCCGCCCGACCCCGGGCCGTTACGGCGACGATCTCGTCACCGGTTCACCTGGTCCGGGTTGATCAATCGACCGCGGGTGGCCAGGTGTCCGGCGTAGCCTTCGTGCATGGCAGAGAGCAAGATCCGGAAGGCCGCAGCGGCCAAGCCGGTCGCGAAGTCGGTGGCGGTGAAGCCGCGGAAGCCGGAGTCGCATCTGGCGATGGTGCGGCGGGCGCGCAAGATCAACCGGGCACTGGCGGAGCTGTACCCGTACGCGCACCCGGAGCTGGACTTCGACAACCCGTTCCAGCTGCTGGTGGCGACCGTGCTGTCGGCGCAGACCACCGACCTGCGGGTGAACCAGACCACCCCGGCGCTGTTCGCCGCCTACCCGACGCCGGCGGCGATGGCTGCGGCGAACCCGGTCGAGCTGGAGGAGCTGATCCGGCCGACCGGGTTCTTCCGGAACAAGGCCAAGTCGCTGATCGGCCTCTCCCTCGCGCTGCGCGACGAGTTCGGCGGCGAGGTCCCGGGCAGGCTGGAGCAGCTGGTCACACTGCCCGGGGTCGGGCGCAAGACCGCCAACGTGGTGCTCGGCAATGCCTTCGGCGTCCCCGGGATCACCGTGGACACCCACTTCGGGCGGCTGGCCCGGCGGTTCGGGTGGACCGCCGAGGAGGACCCGGTGGCGGTGGAGGCCGCGGTGGCCGAGATCTTCCCCAAGAGCGAGTGGACGATGCTCTCGCACCGGGTGGTCTTCCACGGCCGCCGGATCTGCCACGCCCGCAAGCCCGCCTGCGGGGCCTGCCCGATCGCACCGCTCTGCCCCTCCTACGGGGAGGGCGAGACCGATCCGGAGAAGGCCGCCAAGCTGCTCAAGTACGAGATGGGCGGCCAGCCCGGCCAGCGGCTGCGCCCGCCGGCCGGCTACCCGGGCACACCGGCGGCCCCCGGCGCGTTGAGCGCTACGGCGGCGACGGCGACCGGGGAGGGCTGAGTGACGAGCGGGGGAGTGGTGGCGATCGTGCGGGACGGGCTGCCGGACTGGCTGCTGCCGGTCCGCGAGGCGGCCGAGACGGTGCGCCCGGAGCAGTTGAGCCGGTTCCTGCCGCCGGCCGAGGGCGGCCGGAGCTCGGCCGTGCTGCTGCTCTTCGGCGACGGCCCGGCCGGCCCGGACCTGCTGCTGACCGAGCGGTCGGCCGCGCTGCGCTCGCACCCGGGCCAGGTCTCCTTCCCCGGCGGCCGGCTCGATCCGGTGGACGGCGACCCGCTGGGCAGCGGTCCGGTGGCCGCCGCACTGCGCGAGGCCGCCGAGGAGACCGGGCTCGACCCGGCCGGGGTGCAGGTCTTCGCCACCCTGCCCGCGCTCTACATCCCGGTCAGCGACTTCGTGGTGACGCCGGTGCTCGGCTGGTGGCGCGAGGAGTCGCCGGTCGCGCCGGTGGATCCGGCGGAGACCGGCGCGGTCTTCCGGGTGCCGCTGGCCGAGCTGGCCGATCCGGCCAACCGCGGCCGCTTCCGGCACCCGTCCGGTTTCGCCGGCCCGGCCTTCGAGGCCGAGGGGCGACTGGTCTGGGGCTTCACCGCCGGGGTGATCGACCGGTTGCTGCACCACAGCGGGCTGGAGCGGGCCTGGGACGCGTCGCGGGTGATCGACCTGCCGCTCGGCGGGTAGGCGAACGGCGCCGATGCGGAGGGTACGGGCGACCGGGGCAGCTGCGGGGCAGCGGCCGGTCCATGGGAGGGTGGCACAGTGAACGTGCTGGATCTGCTGCTGCTCGCCGCCGCGATCGGCTTCGCCGTGTCCGGGTACCGGCAGGGTTTCGTGGTGGGCATCCTCTCCGTGCTGGGCTTCCTCGGCGGCGGGCTGATCGCGGTGGAGCTGCTGCCGCTGGTGCTCGACCAGCTGAGCCCGGGCACCACGGCCTCGGTGGTGGCCGTGGTGGTGGTGATCGTCTTCGCGGCGATCGGGCAGGCGGCGACCACCCAGCTCGGCTGGAAGCTGCGCGGGCGGATCGGCGGCAGCCCGGCCAAGGCGCTGGACTCGCTGGGCGGCTCGGTGGTGAACGTGCTGTCGATGCTGCTGGTCGCCTGGCTGATCGGTTCCGCCCTGGCCGGCACCTCGATGCCGACCGTCTCCAAGCAGGTGCGCACCTCGCTGGTGCTCGGCGGGGTGCAGGACGCGCTGCCGTCCGACGCGCCCAACTGGTTCTCCGACTTCAGCAAGGTGCTCTCGCAGAACGGCTTCCCGCAGGTCTTCAACCCCTTCGAGCACGAGCCGATCACCGAGGTGCAGCCGCCCGACCCGGCGCTGGCCGCCAGCCCCGCGCTGCAGCGGGCCAAGCAGAGCCTGGTGAAGGTGGTCGGCACGGCCACCTCCTGCGGCAAGACGCTGGAGGGCAGCGGCTTCGTCTTCGCCCCGCACCGGGTGATGACCAACGCGCACGTGGTCGGCGGGGTGGACGAGCCGACGGTGCAGATCGGCGGTACCGGGCAGCTCTACGACGCGGTGGTGGTCAGCTACGACTGGCAGCGCGACATCGCGGTGCTGGAGGTGCCCAAGCTGACCGCGCCGCCGCTGGCCTTCGCCGGCGAGGCGCGCAGCAACGACAGCGCGATCGTGGCCGGCTTCCCGGAGAACGGCTCCTTCAACGTCCAGCCGGCCCGGATCCGCGGCCGGATCCAGGCCAACGGCCCGGACATCTACCATCGCGGCCAGGTGGTCAGGGACGTCTACTCGATCCGCTCGCTGGTCCGCCAGGGCAACAGCGGCGGGCCGCTGCTCACCCCGGACGGCGAGGTCTACGGGGTGGTCTTCGCCAAGTCGCTGGACAGCGATGACACCGGCTACGTGCTGACCGCGGCCGAGGTGAAACAGGACGCGGCCACCGGGAGCACCGCCTCGGCCCAGGTGGACACCCAGGGCTGCGCCCTCTGACCGGCCAGTAGACGGCGCGTCGGCTGACGCGCCGTCCGGATCGCTTCCCCAGGCGCCATCCGGCGATCCGTCAGCTCATCCTGGTAGCGTCGGCCGCGCTCACCCGTTCGGCCCAGTCACGGCTGTCCCGGGTGGCGCGCACGCCACACGGATGAAGGAGTACTCGGGCCATGATGGGTCACTCGCACGCGGTCAGCGGGGCGATGCTGTACGCGGCCGCCGTGCCGTTCCTGCCGCCGCTGGTCCTGCACACCCACCTCAGGCCGGCCGACATCCTGCTGGGCACGGTGCTGGCGGCCGGCGCCGCGCTGCTGCCGGACCTGGACCACCACGACGGGACCATCGCCAACTTCCTCGGCCCGGTCTCCAAGCTGCTCTGCCGGTTCGTCGCCGCCGTCTCGGGCGGGCACCGGCACGCCACCCACTCGCTGCTCTTCGTGGCGCTGATGGGCGGCGGCAGCTGGGCCGGCGTGCACTACCTGGGACGCTGGTTCACCCTCGGCCTGACCTTCTTCCTGCTGGCGCTGGCGATCAAGGCGCTGCGGCTGCACGTGCCGGGGGACCGGCACCACACCTGGCTGACCGTCATCGGCCTGGCCGTGGTCGGCACCGTGGTGATGGACCGCTGGATGCCGTCCGCCCCGGTCTGGCTGCCGTACGCGGTGGGCCTGGGCACGCTGGCCCACCTGCTCGGCGACTGCCTCACCAAGATGGGCGCCCCGCTGCTCTGGCCGCACAAGGAGCGCTACGAGATCGTGCTGATCAAGCGCAGCGGCAACGACGTCGAGACCAAGGTGCTGGTCCCGATCATGACGGTGGCCACCTTCGCGCTGCTCTGGTTCACGGCGGGCGCGCCGACCGTGCTGGGCTGAGGCCCGGTCGGGAGCACGGTCGGCGGACGGGCTCGGCCCGCCTCAGGCCTCGCGGCGGAGGCGGGCTCCCACCCACCGGGCCCGGCGCCCGATGATCCGCGGGATGCCCAGCGGGTGCGGGGTACTGGCGCGCTCCGACGGCCCGTCCGGCCAGTCGGCGGGGCAGGGCAGGTGGCCGAGGTTCTGGCCGGCGGGGTTCTTCGCGGCTGCGCCGCGCTTCGCGCGCCGGCGGTCCGCGCCGGCGCGATCGGGCATCCAGGTCATACCCGATGAATGCCCCCGCGCCGCCGGGGGTAACCACCCTCGTCCGGGGGAACTGTCCTATGCCAGCGGCATGGCAACCCGGTGCCGGGGCACCGAACTGACGGAGCGTCAGCTATTGGCGGGGCGGTCCGGGGTCACTTGTGCTCGCCGATCCAGGCCAGCAGCTCGGCGCTGAACTGCTCCGGCACCTCCTCGTGCGGGAAGTGCCCCACGCCGGGCAGCAGCCGCCAGCGGTAGGGCGCCGCGACGAACTCCCCGGCGCCGAGCGCCGTGCGGGCCAGCAGCACCGGGTCGGCCGCCCCCTGCACGTGCAGGGTGGGCGCGGTCACCGGCTTCTTCATCCGGCGGGCGAACTGGATGCCGTCCGGCCGGGCCATCGAGCGGATCAGCCAGCGGTACGGCTCGATCGAGCAGTGCGCGGTGCTGGGGATCTGGATCGCCTGCCGGTAGTTGGCCTCCGCCTCGGCGCCCAGCGGGTTCGGCCCGGTCCACTCCGCCAGGTAGCGGCCGACCAGCTCGCCGTCCTCGGCGACCAGCCGGCGCTCCGGTATCCACGGCCGCTGGAAGCCCAGCACGTGGTCGTAGGCGGCCATCTGACGGCGGTCGCGCAGCAGCGCGCGCCGCAGGTGGCGGGGGTGCGCCGCGGAGACCACGGTCAGGCTGCGGATCACCGAAGGGCGCATCACCGCGGCCACGAAGCCCAGCGAGCCGCCGGTGTCGTGTCCGACCAGGTGGGCGCTGTGCTCGCCCAGCGAGCGGATCACCCCGGTGATGTCCAGGGCCAGGTTGGTGGGGTCGTAGCCGCGCGGGGTGCGGTCGCTGCCGCCCATCCCGCGCAGGTCGACCGCCACGGCGCGGTAACCGGCCGCGGCCAGCGCCGTCATCTGGTGGCGCCAGGCCCACCAGTACTGCGGCCAGCCGTGCACCAGCAGCACCATCGGGCCCTCGCCCAGCTCGGCGATGTGGAACCGGGCGCCGTTGGCCGCCAGGTCGCGGTGGGTCCACGGGCCAGGGTGTCGCACCGTCCAGCCGCCCCGGCCGGCCACCGGCACCGCCCCCGCGCCCGACCGGACCGGGAGGGCGCCGGAGCGCGGACCCGAGGGGGCGGGGACGGGGTGTTCCTGGTCCAGTGACATGGCGAGAGCGTTTCACATCCGGTCGGGCGGGTCCTCCCGACGGTCGGCGGGGGCGAGCTGGCGGGGTCGGTCAGTGCTCCTGGGCGGCGGCCCGCTCCTCCAGGACGGCCAGCTCCTCCGGCGTGGCCGGGCGCGGCTTGGCGTTGCGCAGCACCTCGGCGGTGGCCTGGGCGCCCTCGATGGTCCGGTTCGGCTTCTCGATCTTCTTGAAGAACTTCATCGCGACCAGCACCAGCACCACGGCGATCAGCACGTAGGCGACGGCCACCACCAGGAACGACAGGGTGAGGCCGATGTGCGAGACGTCGTTGAGGCCGTAGGCGAAGAAGAAGCTGAACATCGGGAGGGAGGCGATCCCGACCACGCCGGCGATGATGCCGGAGGCGCTGCCGGTGATCGCGCGGATGGCGTCCTGTCGGATCTCGGCCTTGGCGAGGGCGATCTCGTCGTGCACCAGCGATGAGAGGTCGGTGGTGGCCGCGGCGAACAGCTGCCCGACCGAGCGCTCACCCTCGTAGGGTGCGCGCGAGCTGCCGGACGGGCGTGCGGAGCCTGCGGACATCTGGTCTTCTCCTCTGCTGAGATTCCGGACAGTTCAGAATCATGCCCCTACCGACCAGTCAAGCACCACTTCGGGCTGCCCCGGCCGGACGGTGTGTCACCCGCTCGTACCCGTCCGGGTGGCTGACCGGTGCGGCCGGGCGGGTTCAACCGGTGGCCGGATCCCGTCGGTGGAGGTCGGGGACGTCCTCCCCGTCCTCCTCCTCGCAGAGCCGACGGTAGTGCCGGTTGCGCAGCTTGAGCAGCAGAACGGCCACCGCGGCGCAGAACAGGGAGCCGACCAGCACCGCCTCCTTGGCCAGGTCGGCCAGCGCCTGGTCCCCGGGGAAGGCCAGGTCGCTGATCAGCAGTGAGACGGTGAAGCCGATCCCGGCCAGCACCGAGACGGCGAACAGGTCGGCCCAGCGCAGCCGCGGGTTCAGCTCGGCCCGGGTCCACCGGGCGGTCAGCCAGGTGCCGCCGAAGATCCCCACCGTCTTGCCGACCAGCAGGCCGAGCACCACGCCCAGCGGCATCGCCTGGGTGAAGACCTGCCGCAACGCCGTCCCCGAGACCGGCACCCCGGCGGCGAAGAGCGCGAAGACCGGCACCGCGATGCCGGCCGAGAGCGGACGGACCAGGTGCTCGATGTGCTCGCCCGGCGAGTGCTCCTCCCCGTCCTCCAGGTGGCAGCGCAGGGTCAGGCCCATCGCCACGCCGGAGACGGTCGGGTGCACCCCGCTCTCGTGCATCAGCGCCCAGATCAGCAGGGCGAGCGGGACGAAGAGGTACCAGCCGTGCACGCCGTGCCGGTGCAGGTACCAGAAGAGCACCAGGCCGGCCACCGAGGCCGCCAGCGCCCAGTAGGTGACGCCCGAGCTGTAGAAGACCGCGATGATCAGGATCGCGATCAGGTCGTCGACTACCGCGAGGGTGAGCAGGAACGCCCGCAGTGCCGAGGGCAGGTGACTGCTCACCACGGCGAGCACGCCGAGCGCGAAGGCGATGTCGGTGGCGGTCGGGATCGCCCAGCCGGCCGGGTGGCCGCCCGGTCCGCTGTTGGCCAGGGCGAAGACCACCGCGGGCAGCGCCACGCCGCAGACCGCGGCCATCACCGGCAGCAGCGCGGCGCTGGGCGTGCGCAGCTCGCCGGCCACGAACTCGCGCTTCAGCTCGATGCCGGCCACGAAGAAGAAGAGGGTGAGCAGGCCGTCCTTGGCCCAGGCCTCCAGCGGCAGGTGCAGGTGGAGCGGTCCGGATGGGCCGATCTCGTGGTGCACCGCCTGCTGGTAGCTGCCGGGCCAGGCGTTGGCCCAGATCAGCGCGGCCACCGCGGCGACCAGCAGCAGCACGCCGCCGACGGTCTCGGTGCGCAGCGCCTCGGTCAGGTAGCGGCGCTCGGGGAGCGGGAGCAGGCCGAGGAACTGACGGCGCGGGGGCGGGCCGGGCGGGCTGACCACGTGGGTGACCTCCTGCCAGATCTGGGGTGAATATCCGTTTCGTATCTTTTCATGCGCTTCTGTCGCGTGGGCCGGGCGGGGTCGCTGGGGGTGTGCGTCCGTTCGGGTGGGCCGCCGTGGCGGGCTCGTGCGGGGGCGGACGGTGGCGGACGGGGGCGCACTCCAGGGGCGCGTGAGGTGGCTCGATCACGGTGCGCGACGCGGGGTGGTCGAGCCCCGTCATCCGGGGCGGCGGTCAAGCGATTTGACGGGCGGTGGCGAGCTGAGCTCACGTCAGCTTCGAGCGCATGCGGGATTGTTGCGCCCCTGCGGCCGGGTGCGGGATCGCCTTTTGGCGGCGCCCGCCGGGCCGACTTCCGCGGGGCGCGGTTGCCGACGGTCACGGCGATCCGTTGCCCACCGTCACGGTCGTCACGGGCTGTGCCGCTACGCCAAGTAGCGCTGCTGGCTTGGCCGCTGGCAGTGGACGCCGGACCGCGCCCGGGCGCCGTCGCGCGGGCATGCGACGGGGTGTGGGCGAACTTATCGTCATCTCAACGCGGCCCGCCGCGGCCGCCCGATCCCGCCCCACCCGGAGGCAACCCCATGTCCCACGAGGAACCGGCCGACCTGGCCGGCTCTGCCGCGCCGGTGCCCCCCGGACGGTCCGCCGAGCCCCACCCGGCCGTCGGAGGTGACGGAGCCGCGCAGAGCGCCCCGCCCCGGTTACCGGCCGCCGCGCTCACCCCGCCGAGCCGGCCGGACCCGCGCTCCCCGTCCCAGGAACCGCCGCTCCCGGCCCGCCCGCTGATCCCGCCCCGACCGCTGCGGCCGCCCACCGTGGAGGCGGCGGCGGACCCGGTCGCGACGAGGCTGCCGAGGCGCCGCCCCTCGGCCGTCCGGCCGACCCAGCCGCTCGGCCCGGCCGGGCGGCGGCCCGGCGGGGCGAAGCCGGCCCAGCCCGCCGTGCCCGTCCTCCCCGGCGCGGCCGCCCGGCGCCGCGAGGCCGAGTCGCTGACCCCCGACCGCCGGCTCCGCCCGCTCTTCCAGGGACTGCCGCCCGACAGCGGCGTGGCCGTCGCGGTGATCGAGGGGGACGAACAGACGGTGGCCTGCCGGGGCTTCACCGACCTGGCGACCCGGCGGCCGATCCGGGCCGACACCCGCTTCGAGCTGGGCTCGATCACCAAGACCTTCACCGCGCTGCTGCTGGCCGACATGGTGGCGCGCGGCGAGGTCCGGTACGACGATCCGGTCGGCGCCTACCTGCCGACCGAGGCGGTGCCCGGCTATCCCAAGGAGCGCCCGATCACCCTGTTCCACCTGGCCACCCACACCTCCGGACTGCCCCGGCTGCCGGCCGGGATGCCCGGGGTGATGCCGCAGTGGTTCACCCGGCCGTGCGCCACCTTCAACGCGGCCCACCTGCTCCGCTCGCTGGCCCGCACACCGGTGCGCGGCACGCCCGGCACCCAGGTGCGCTACTCCAGCCTCGGCGCCGGGCTGCTCGGCATGGCCCTGGCCAACGCCGCCGGCAGCCGGTACGAGGACCTGCTGGTCCACCGGGTCTGCGAGCCGCTGGGACTGCTGGACACCTCCTGCGGGGCGGCCGGCGATCCCGGCAACGGCTACCGGCGCGGCCGCCGGGTGCCGTCGTTCCGGATGCCGGCCCTGCCCGGGGCGTCGGCGCTGCGCTCCAGCGCCGACGACATGCTCCGCTACCTCCAGGCGCTGGTCGCCGTGGACGGGGCCGTGCCGCTGGGCGGGACGGCCGGTCTGCTCTCCGGCACCGACCAGGCGCTGCGCACCGCGCTGCGCGAGGTACGCCGGCCGCGGGTGCCGTGGAAGCTGGCGGGCACCCGGTTCTGCCTCGGCTGGAAGCAGCGCGGGCTGCGGGACGGGGAGGAGGAGCCCGAGCGGGAGCTGGTGTTCCACGAGGGCAGCACCAAGGGGTTCCTCGCCTTCGCAGGCTTCGACCCGAGGGCGGGCACCGGGCTGGTCGCCCTGGTGAGCGCGCCGCCGACCCGCCGGCGCCGGTTCCTGCAGGCCGCCTACGAGACCCTGCGCGGTCTGGGCGGCGGCGCCTGACGCGGGCTCGGGAACGGGCGTGGGGGGGGGGGGGGGGGGGGGGGGGGGGGGGGGGCCGCGCCGGGGGGGGGGGGGGGGGGGGGGGGTTTGGGGTTGATGGGGGTGGGGTCGGTGAGGCGGGCGTGGGTGCGGTCGGCGGTGAGGGTGAG
>NZ_JBIAGU010000036.1:0-102491 GCF_042869935.1 Kitasatospora sp. NPDC006697 | reverse complement strand
GGGATGTCAACATATCTGGCGTTGACTTTTGGCACGCTGTTGAGTTCTCAAGGAACGGACACTTCCTTCGATCCCGCTCTCGCGTTCTCTCCGGGTGCTTCGTTCTTTCGTAGCTCCACCGTATCAGACGAGCTTCACCGGTTTTTAACCCGACATTCACTCAGCCGTATCGCTGGATTCACAACCGCCTCGCGGCGACCTGAGCAACCATAGCCGGTCGGCGCCGGTCCGCCTAATCGAGCATGGTGCGCCTGCTGGCACCCCGGAGCCAGCACCGTGCCACCTGGCGCGCCGGGGGCACTCGTCGGGCTCACCCGGATGCCGTAGAGTGCGGCGCGTCAACCAAGAGGACTAGACCACTCAGAATGGACTAGACCAATCACGGCACGCGGTGCCTGGTGGGCGCGGGCTCCGGAAGCGGGTCCGCGAGGAGCGGCCGGCATCGGCCGGGGACTCCAGCCGATCGGGCGCGCGGGGCGTTCTGTATCGGTATGTCCGAAGTTGGCATGATTTACGCTTCAGTCGGTACATCCCCCGCCGCCGCGCGCGGCCGCACGCTGTACTCCGCACCTGGGAGGCTCCACCATGACCACAGTGACGTCGCCGCTCTCCGGCCGCGCCATCGGACTCGCCAACGTGCCCGACCCGGTCTTCGCCGGCGCCATGGTCGGTCCGGGGACCGCCATCGACCCGGTCCGCGAGCCCACCACCGCGGTCGCGCCGGTCGACGGGCTGGTCGTCTCCATGCACCCGCACGCCTTCGTGGTGATGGACGCCGACGGCCACGGCGTGCTCACCCACCTCGGCATCGACACCGTGCAGCTGAACGGCGAGGGCTTCGAGCTGCTGGTCAGCAAGGGCGACCAGGTCCAGCGCGGCCAGCCGGTGATCAAGTGGAACCCGGCGGCCGTGGAGGCCGCGGGCAAGTCGCCGATCTCCCCGATCGTGGCGCTGGAGGCGTCGGCCGAGGCGCTGAGCGCGGTTGCCGAGGCCGGCGACGTGGCCAGCGGCGGCGACCTCTTCACCTGGAACTGAGCAGAACCGACCAGCCGGACCGAGTGATTGACCGGACAACGCCCCGCCCACCGTGTTTCGGTTGGGCGGGGCTGCTCTGCCGGGTCGAGAGGATTTGAAGGACATGGAGAAGACGCTGCGCGGTGTCGGTGTCAGCCACGGGGTCGCGATCGGCCCGGTGCGCCACATGGGCACCGCCGTGCTGGAGCCCACCGCCGACCGCATTCCCGACGGGACGGCCGAGCACGAGCAGGCCCGGGCCCAGCAGGCGGTGGACGCGGTCGCCGCGGACCTGATCGCCCGCGGCAACCTGGCCGGCGGCGAGGCCCAGGCGGTGCTGGAGGCCCAGGCGCTGATGGCGCAGGACCCGGAGCTGATGGCCGACGTGGCCCGCCGGATCACCGCCGGCAGCAGCGCCGAGCGCGGTGTCTACGATGCCTTCGCCGCCTACCGGGAGCTGCTGGCCGCGGCCGGCGAGTACCTGGCCGGCCGGGTGGCCGACCTGGATGACGTGCGCAACCGGATCGTCGCCCGCCTGATGGGCGTGCCGATGCCGGGCGTGCCGGACAGCGACGAGCCGTACGTGCTGCTCGCCCGGGACCTGGCGCCGGCCGACACCGCGCTGCTCGACCCGACCCTGGTGCTCGGCTTCGTCACCGAGGAGGGCGGCCCGACCAGCCACTCGGCGATCCTGGCCCGGGCGATGGGCGTGCCGGCGATCGTGGCGCTGCCGGGCGCGACCGGACTGGCCGAGGGCACCGTGGTGGCGGTGGACGGCAGCAGCGGCGAGCTGCTGCTGGAGCCGGGCGCCGAGCGCCAGGCGGAGCTGCGCCGCGCGGCGGCGGAGCGGAAGGCGGCGCTGGCCGCCTCCTCCGGTCCGGGCCGCACCGCGGACGGGCACGCGGTGCCGCTGCTGGCCAACGTCGGCGGACCGGCGGACGTGCCGGCGGCCGTCGAGGCGGGTGCCGAGGGCGTGGGCCTGTTCCGCACCGAGTTCCTCTTCCTGGACGACTCCCAGAAGGCGCCCACCGAGGACGCCCAGGTGACCGCCTACCGCCAGGTGCTGGAGGCGTTCCCGCAGGGCCGGGTGGTGGTGCGGGTGCTGGACGCCGGCGCCGACAAGCCGCTGGACTTCCTGACCCCGGCCGACGAGCCGAACCCGGCGCTGGGCGTGCGCGGCCTGCGCACCCTGCTCGAGCACCCGGAGGTGCTGGAGACCCAGCTGCGGGCGCTGGCCCGGGCGGCCGAGGGCCTGCCGGTGCAGCTCGAGGTGATGGCGCCGATGGTGGCGGACCGGGCGGACGCCGGTGCCTTCGCCGCGGCCTGCCGCGCGGTGGGCCTGGCCGCCAAGTTCGGCGCGATGGTGGAGATCCCGTCGGCCGCGCTGCGGGCCCGGTCGATCCTCCAGGAGGTCGAGTTCCTGTCGCTGGGGACCAACGACCTGGCCCAGTACACCTTCGCCGCCGACCGCCAGGTCGGTGCGCTGGCCCGGCTGCAGGATCCGTGGCAGCCGGCCCTGCTGGACCTGGTGGCCGCGGCCGCCGATGCCGCCAAGGCGGCGGGCAAGAGCTGCGGGGTGTGCGGCGAGGCGGCCTCCGACCCGCTGCTGGCCTGCGTGCTGACCGGTCTGGGCGTGACCAGCCTGTCGATGGGCTCCGCCTCCATCCCCTATGTGCGCGCCACGCTGGCAAAGTACAGCCTGGCCCAGTGCGTGAGCGCCGCCGGGGCGGCGCGGGCGGCGGACAGTGCCGAGGAGGCGCGGGCGGCCGCGCAGCAGGTGCTGTCGGGCGAGTGAGGACGGCTGGGAGACGGAGCGGGCCCCCGCCGCGGCGGGGGCCCGCTCCGTCTCTCGTTCTCAGCCGCGCCGTTCGCGCCCCAGCTGCTCGAAGAAGCGCAGGTGGTCGAGGTTGTCGACGGAGCCCGGGTTGACCGCCTTCTCCAGCGGGGTGCCGGCCAGCAGGCGCTTGACCGGGACCTCGATGCGCTTGCCGGTGAGGGTGTGCGGCAGGCCGTCGACGGCGATCACCTCGTCGGGGACGTGGCGCGGGGAGAGCTGGTCGCGCAGGGAGCTGCGGATCCGGCCGCGCAGGCCGTCGTCGAGGGCGGCGCCGGGGGCGAGGACCACGAAGAGCGGCATCCAGTAGCCGCCGTTCTCCTCCTCCAGGCCGATCACCAGCGATTCGGCGATCTCCGGGAGGCGTTCGACCACCTCGTAGATGTCGGCGGAGCCCATCCGGACGCCCTGGCGGTTGAGGGTGGAGTCGGAGCGGCCGTGGATCACCACGGTGCCGCGGGAGGTGACGGTGATCCAGTCGCCGTGCCGCCAGGTGCCGGGGTAGGTGTCGAAGTAGCTGTCCCGGTAGCGGGTGCCGTCGGGGTCGTTCCAGAAGCCGGTGGGCATGGAGGGCAGCGGCTTGGTGACGACGAGTTCGCCGACCTCGTCGGTGTGCGGCTTGCCGGCCACGTCCCAGGACTCGACGGCGGCGCCCAGGCAGGGGGCCTGGATCTCGCCGAGGTAGACCGGCAGGGTGGGCACGCCGCCGACGAAGCAGCTGCAGACGTCGGTGCCGCCGCTGACCGAGGCGAGCCAGACGTCCGGCTTGACCTCGTCGTAGATCCACCGGAAGCCGTCGGGCGGCAGCGGGGAGCCGGTGGTGCCGATGCAGCGCACGGCGGAGAGGTCCAGGTCGCGGCCGGGGTGCAGCTCGGCCTTGCGGCTGGCGATCACGTAGGCGGCGGAGGTGCCGAGCACGGTGGCCCGGGTGCGGGCGGCGACCTCCCAGAAGGCGCCGGTGGTGGGGTGCCCGGGGCTGCCGTCGTAGGTGACCATGGTGGCGCCGACCAGCAGGCCGGCGACCAGGAAGTTCCACATCATCCAGCCGGTGGAGGTGTACCAGAGGAACCGGTCGCCGGGGCCGAGGTCGAGGTGGAGCGCGGCCTGCTTGAGGTGTTCGACCAGGATGCCGCCCTGGCTCTGCACGATGGCCTTGGGCAGTCCGGTGGTGCCGGAGGAGTAGAGCACCCAGAGCGGCTGCTCGAAGGGCACCTGGGCGTACTCGGGCGCGGGGTCGCCGGCGGTGGCCGCGGCCCAGTCGAGCGCGCCCTCGGGGGCAGCGGTGCCGAGCAGCGGCACGTGCACCAGGGTGCGCACCGAGGGCAGTTCGCGGCGCAGCTCGGCGACGACGGCGGTGCGGTCGTGGTCCTTGCCGCCGTAGTGGTAGCCGTCGACGGCGATCAGGGCGGCGGGTTCGAGCTGCTGGAACCGGTCGAGCACGCTGCGGGCGCCGAAGTCGGGGGCGCAGGAGGTCCAGACGGCACCGATCGAGGCGGTGGCGAGCAGGGCGACCACGGCCTGCGGGATGTTCGGCAGGTAGCCGGCGACCCGGTCGCCGGGGCCGATGCCGCTGGCGCGCAGGGTGGCGGCGAGGGCGGCGGTCCGGCGGGTCAGTTCGGCCCAGCTGACGGCGAGGGGTTCGGCGAGCTTCTCGTCCAGGTGCAGGATGGCCGGCTGGTCGGCGTGCGCCGGGTCGTTGCCGTGGCGCAGGGCGTGCTCGGCGTAGTTGAGGCGGGCGCCGGGGAACCAGTGGGCGCCGGGCATGGCCGGGTCGGGCAGCACGGCGGTGGGCGGGGTCGAGAACCGGACGTCGAAGTACTCGGTGACGGCGGTCCAGAACCGGTCCGGGTCCTCGGTGGACCAGGCGTGCAGCTCGGCGTAGCGGCTCTCCGCGGTGGCGTCGTCGGGGGCCGGGGCGAGCGGGGCGGCCGGGGCACCGTGGGTGGTGGCGGCCCACTGCTGGAAGGCGACCAGGCGGGTGCCGGCGGCCCGGGCGGGCTCGGGGCGCCAGAGCGGCTGGGTGGGGTGGGTGCCGTTGGGTGGGGTGCTCACGGTGTGGTCTCCCGGCCGGAGGGGTCGCGGGAGGATCGCTTGTGGCGGCGCCCGCGACGCTGCGTGCTGACGTGCAGACCCTGCCATGTGACCTGCTGCCGCGCCAAGGGGGTCCCTGGCGGGGCGGTGCTGGATAGCCTTGGCGCATGGCGAATCATGCGCGGGTGGAGCGGGAGCGGCTGGCGGACCTGCTGGAGGCGGTGGGACCGGACGCGCCGACGCTCTGCGACGGCTGGCGGACCCGTGATCTGGCGGCGCACCTGGTGCTGCGGGAGGCCCGGCCGGACGCGGCGGCGGGGATCGTGCTGCCGTTCCTGGCGGCCCGGACGGCGCGGGTGCAGCGGGAGTTCGCGGCGCTGCCGTACCCGGAGCTGGTGCGCCGGTTCCGGTCGGGGCCGCCGCGGCTGTCGGCGTTCGCGCTGCCGGGGGCGGACGAGGCGGGGAACCTGGTCGAGTACTTCGTGCACGCGGAGGACGTCCGGCGGGCGGGTGAGGCCGGCTGGGAGCCGGAGCCGCTGGGGCCCGGGCTGGGCGAGCTGCTGTGGCGGCGGCTGCGGGTGCCGGTGCGGATGGAACTGGGGCGGCGCACGCCGGTGCGGCTGGTGCTGGAGCTGCCGGACGGGCGGAACCTGGTGGCGGGGCAGAAGCTGCCGGGCTCGGTCCGGGTGCTGGGCGAGCCGGGTGAGCTGCTGCTGTTCGCGTTCGGGCGCGGGGCGCGGGCCCGGGTGGAGCTGTCCGGGCCCGCGGACGAGCTGGCGCTGCTGCGCGGGCGGGTCGGGGTGCCCGACTGACCGTCAGCCGAGGTGGCGGCGGTACTCGCCGGCGAACCAGGCGGCGGAGACCTTGGTGTGGAAGGGGAAGGCGAGCTCCTGCGGGGCGTCGATCAGCTGCCAGCCCTCGGTCTCCTCGGTGGGGACGGAGGGCGGCAGGTCGGCCAGGTCCTGGGCGGGCAGCAGGGCGAAGAGGCAGATGAAGCCGCCGCGGCTGTCGCTGGCGGTCTCCACCAGGGTGACCTGCTCGGGGTCGGCGAGGATGCCGGTCTCCTCGCGCAGTTCGCGGACGGCGGCCTGCTGCCAGCTCTCGCCGTAGTCGACGTAGCCGCCGGGGAGGGCGAGCTCGCCGTAGCCGGGTTCGATGGTGCGGCGGATGACCACCAGGCTCTGGCCGCCGTCGGGGCGGTTGACCGGCAGCAGGGCGACGGTGACCGGCAGCGGGTTGCGGTAGCTGATCTCGCCGCAGCCCGGGCAGGTGCGCGGCCAGCCGTGGGTGTCGGCGCTGTAGGCGGTGCCGCACCAGTGGCAGTGCCGGCCCGGTCCGGAGGCGGCGGGTCGGGTGGCCTGTTCGATGGTCATGGGGTGGATGGTAGTAGCGGAGGGAGGCCGGGTGAGTCGGATCGGCGGGGATTTCGCGGCGGCGCTGGCGGCCGGGCCGCTGGTGCTGGACGGCGGGCTGTCCAACCAGCTGGCCGCGGCGGGGCACCGGCTGTCGGGCGGGCTGTGGACGGCGCGGCTGCTGGCGGAGGATCCGGGGGCGCTGGTGGCGGCGCACCGGGCGTACGTGGCGGCGGGTGCGCAGGTGGTCACCACGGCGAGCTACCAGGCGAGTGTCGAGGGGTTCGAGCGCTGCGGGGTGGGGCGGGCGGCGGCGGAGCGGCTGCTGGCGTCGAGCGTGGGCCTGGCCCGGGAGGCGGGGGCGCGCTGGGTGGCGGCCTCGGTGGGGCCGTACGGCGCGGTGCTGGCGGACGGGTCGGAGTACCGGGGGCGGTACGGGCTGTCGGTGGCGGAGCTGGAGCGGTTCCACCGGCCGCGGTTGGAGCTGCTGGCGGCGGCCGGGCCGGACGTGCTGGCGCTGGAGACGGTGCCGGACGCGGTGGAGGCCGAGGCGCTGGTGCGGGCGGTGCGGGGGCTGGGGGTGCCGGCCTGGCTGTCGTTCACGGTGGCGAACGGGCGGACCCGGGCGGGGCAGCCGCTGGCGGAGGCGTTCGCGGTGGCGGCGGGGGTGCCGGAGCTGGTGGCGGTGGGGGTGAACTGCTGCGCGCCCGGGGAGGTGGGCGGGGCGGTGCGGACGGCGGTGGCGGTGACGGGGCTGCCGGCGGTGGCGTACCCGAACAGCGGTGAGCGCTGGGTGGACGGCGGCTGGCGGGGTGCGGCGGCGGGGCCGGCCGGGTTCGCCGCGGACTGGGTGGCGGCGGGGGCGCGGCTGGTGGGCGGCTGCTGCCAGGTGGGTCCGGCGGAGATCGGGGAGTTGGCGGCGGTGCTGGCCACCGGCGGGTAGCGGCCGGTGGAACGGGTCAGAACGGGTGGGCGACGTGCACGTGCGCGGGTCTGCCTGGCAGACTCAGGGCGAAACCCCGCAGTCGGCATGACCACGAACCGTGCGACATTGTCGAACTGCATGCCAGTTCGTCAGTGGAGGTCCCCATGCCCGGCCCGATCCAGTCGCTCTCCCGGGCCGCCGCGATCCTGCGCCTGCTGGCCGGCGGCGAGCGCCGGCTCGGCCTCTCCGAGGTGGCCACCTCGCTGGACCTGGCCAAGGGCACCGCGCACGGCATCCTGCGCACCCTGCAGCTGGAGGGCTTCGTCGAGCAGGACCCGGAGAGCGGCAAGTACCAGCTGGGCGCGGAGCTGCTGCGGCTGGGCCAGAGCTACCTGGACGTGCACGAGCTGCGGGCCCGGGCGCTGGTCTGGGCCGACGACCTGGCCCGGGCGGCCGGCGAGACGGTCTACCTCGGGGTGCTGCACCAGCACGGGGTGCTGATCGTGCACCACGTCTTCCGGCCCGACGACACCCGGCAGGTGCTGGAGGTGGGCTCGATGCAGCCGCTGCACTCCACCGCGCTGGGCAAGGTGCTGCTGGCCTACGACCCGGTGGCCCGGGGCCAGCTGGGCGAGGGCCCGCTGGAGGCGTTCACCCCGCGCACGCTGACCTCGCTGGAGGACGTGGACGCCGAGTGCGCGCTGATCCGCGAGCGGGGCTGGGCGGACGCGATCGAGGAGACCTGGGAGGGCGTGGCCTCGATCGGCGGGCTGATCCAGGACCGGCGGCGCAACCCGGTGGGCGCGGTCTGCGTGAGCGGCGCGGTGGAGCGGGTCTGCGAGGACGGCTTCGTGCGGCCGCAGCTGGTCGCCTCGGTGCGCGACGCGGCCCGGGCGATCTCCCGTGACCTGGGCGCCAACCGGTTCTGACCGGTCCCGGACAAAACGCCGAACGGCGGACAGCGGCCGCTGTCCGCCGTTCGGCGTTTTGTCCAATATTTCAGCCGTTTGACTGTTAACCTCGCCAACCATCCCGCTCAGCAGTGCCGCCGCCCCGCAAGGGGAGGGTCACAGGGAGGTCACCGGCCTTGACGTGGGCACCTGCGGGGGTGAAAACTCCCGCATAGCGGACGACAATGTCGAACGGTGGTTGAAGGAACGGTCCTCCCTGGCCCTTCCTCCGCTCACCGGTCGCCCTCGCCGCCGCAGGGACGCCTCCCCGGGACGGGAACGAACGCCTGCACCACCACCGGCCGCTGTCCCCCAACGGGCCGGTCCTCCCCCACCAGCCTCCTGCCACGGGCACCACAGCCAGGCAACGGCCATACGGACAAAGGAGTCTTTGTGTCCGCCCTCTCCAACGGCGACGTCTTCGTCGGCGAAACACTCGGCACCGCCGCACTGATACTCCTCGGCGGCGGCGTCTGCGCCGCCGTCACGCTGAAGAAGTCCAAGGCCCAGAACGCCGGATGGCTCGCCATCACGTTCGGCTGGGGCTTCGCGGTGATGGTCGCCGTCTACATGACGGCCGCCAAGTCGGGCGCCCACCTGAACCCGGCCGTCACCCTGGCCCTCGCCGTCAAGACCGGCGTCTGGAACCAGGTCCCGCTCTACATCGGCTCCCAGCTGCTCGGCGCGATGATCGGCGCCGCGCTGGTCTGGGTGACCTACCTCGGCCAGTTCCAGGCCAACGAGGATCCCACCCTCGGCATCTTCTCGACCGGCCCCGAGATCCGGAACCCGGTCCAGAACCTGCTCACCGAGATCATCGGCACCGTCGTGCTCTGCCTGGCGGTCCTCACCCAGGGCCTGAACGGCAACGGCAACGGCCTGGGCACCCTCGGCGCCCTGATCACCGCGTTCACCGTGGTGGCCATCGGCCTCTCGCTCGGCGGCCCGACCGGCTACGCGATCAACCCGGCCCGCGACCTCGGCCCGCGCATCGTGCACTCGCTGCTGCCGATCCCGAACAAGGGCGGCTCGGACTGGAGCTACGCCTGGATCCCGGTCGCCGGCCCGGTCATCGGCGGCCTGGTCTCCGGCCTGCTCTACAAGGGCCTCTTCTAGTCCGGCCCGTCCACGCCTCCTTCCCCTCCCCCACCTCAGAGCCGAGGATCACCGCATGACCACCAACGCAGCCGTCACCGCGAACTACATCGCCGCGATCGACCAGGGCACCACCTCCAGCCGCTGCATCATCTTCGGCGCCGACGGCCGGATCGTCGCGGTCGACCAGCAGGAGCACCGGCAGATCTTCCCCCAGCCCGGCTACGTCGAGCACGACGCCACCGAGATCTGGACCCGGGTCCAGTCCGTGGTCCGCGGCGCGCTGGAGAAGGCCGGCCTGACCAAGGACGACATCCGCGCGATCGGCATCACCAACCAGCGCGAGACCACCGTGCTGTGGGACAAGAACACCGGCGAGCCGGTGTACAACGCGCTGGTCTGGCAGGACACCCGCACCGAGGCGCTCTGCCGCGAGCTGGGCCGCAACGTCGGCCAGGACCGCTTCCGCCGCGAGACCGGCCTGCCGCTGGCCAGCTACTTCGCCGGCCCGAAGATCCGCTGGCTGCTGGACAACGTCGAGGGCCTGCGCGAGCGCGCCGAGGCCGGCGACATCCTCTTCGGCACCATGGACACCTGGGTCATCTGGAACCTGACCGGCGGCGTCAACGGCGGCAAGCACATCACCGACGTCACCAACGCCTCGCGCACCATGCTGATGAACCTCTCGACCCTGGCCTGGGACGAGAAGATCGCCGACTCGATGGGCGTGCCGCTGAGCGTGCTGCCCGAGATCCGCTCCTCCGCCGAGGTCTACGGCACCGCGGTCGGCGACCTGGAGGGCGTGCCGGTCGCCTCCGCGCTCGGCGACCAGCAGGCCGCGCTCTTCGGCCAGACCTGCTTCGACGAGGGCGAGGCCAAGTCCACCTACGGCACCGGCACCTTCCTGCTGCTGAACACCGGCGAGAAGATCGTCAACTCCTACCACGGCCTGCTGACCACGGTCGGCTACCGGATCGGCGACCAGAAGCCGGTCTACGCCCTGGAGGGCTCGATCGCCGTCACCGGCTCGCTGGTGCAGTGGCTGCGCGACCAGCTCGGCATCATCTCCACCGCCGCCGAGATCGAGACCCTGGCCTCCACCGTCGAGGACAACGGCGGCGCCTACTTCGTGCCGGCCTTCTCCGGCCTGTTCGCCCCGTACTGGCGCTCCGACGCCCGCGGCGTGATCGCCGGCCTGACCCGGTACGTGACCAAGGGCCACCTGGCCCGCGCCGTGCTGGAGGCCACCGCCTGGCAGACCCGCGAGGTGGTGGACGCGATGCAGAAGGACTCGGGCGTCGAGCTCACCGCGCTCAAGGTGGACGGCGGCATGACCTCGAACAACCTGCTGATGCAGAACATCGCGGACGTGCTGGACGCCCCGGTCGAGCGGCCCTACGTGGCCGAGACCACCGCGCTCGGCGCGGCCTACGCCGCAGGTCTGGCGGTCGGCTTCTGGCCGGACCTGGAGACCCTGCGGGCCAACTGGCACCGCGCCGCCGAGTGGACCCCGCGGATGGACGCGACCACCCGGGAGCGGGAGTACAAGAAGTGGCTCAAGGCGGTGGAGCGCACCATGGGGTGGGTGGAGGAGGACCAGGAGAGCTGACGCAGTATCCGGCCGGGGCAGCGCCGCCCCGGCCGGCCGCATTGCCCCGGCCGCCAGCTGCGGTCGAACCGGATTTTCGAGAGGAGAACCGGCGCCGCCCGCACCGCGGCCCGGAACACACATCATGGCTACCATCCCGACCCTGGGCGCCGAGCGCACCCCCGGCCGCACCGCTTCCCGCGCCGAGACCCGTGAGCTGCTGGGCAAGGCGACCTACGACCTGCTGGTGATCGGGGGCGGCATCCTCGGCACCGCGGTCGCCTGGACCGCCTCGCAGGCCGGTCTGAAGGTGGCCATGGTGGACGCCGGCGACTTCGCGGGCGCGACCTCCTCCGCCTCCTCCAAGCTGGTCCACGGCGGTCTGCGCTACCTGCAGACCGGCGCCGTCCGGCTGGTGGCGGAGAACCACAAGGAGCGCCGAGCGCTGGCCACCGACGTGGCCCCGCACCTGGTCAACCCGCTGACCTTCTTCGTGCCGGTCTACAAGGGCGGCCCGCACAGCGCGCCCAAGCTGGGCGCCGGCGTCTTCCTCTACTCCGCGCTCTCCGCCTTCCGCGACGGCATGGGCCGGGTCTCCACCGCCGCGCACGCCGCCCAGCAGGTGCCGGCCCTGCGCACCGAGGGCCTGCGCTCGGTGGCGGTCTACGGCGACCACCAGATGAACGACTCCCGGGTGGCCGTGATGACGGTCCGCGCGGCCGTGGACGCGGGCGCCGTGGTGCTCAACCACGCCGAGGTGACGGGCCTGCGGTTCACCGGCACCCGGGTGACCGGCGCGGAGCTGAAGGACCGGCTGGACGGCGCCGAGTTCGGCGTCAACGCCCGCCTGGTGCTGAACGCCACCGGCCCCTGGGTGGACCACCTGCGCAAGATGGAGGACGCGGGCGCGGCCCCGTCGATCCGGCTCTCCAAGGGCGCGCACGTGGTGGTCAAGCGGCGCAGCCCGTGGCGGGCCGCGCTGACCATCCCGATCGACAAGTACCGGGTCTCCTTCGCCATCCCGTGGGAGGACCACGTGCTGCTCGGCACCACGGACGAGGAGTACACCGGCGACCCGCAGGACGTCCGCGCGACCGACGCCGACATCGACCAGATCCTGGGCGAGGCCGGCCACGCGATCCGCGACGAGCACCTGGACAAGGACCTGATCACCTACGCCTTCGCCGGCCTGCGGGTGCTGCCCGGCGGCCCGGGCGACACGGCCGCCGCCAAGCGCGAGACCGTGGTGACCGAGGGCCGCGGCGGGATGCTCTCGGTGGCGGGCGGCAAGTGGACCACCTACCGGCACATCGGCCGCACCGTGCTGGAGAAGCTGGCGCACGTGCGCGGCACCGGCATCGGCGAGGACATCTCGCCGATCCCGCCGACCGTGCCGCTGCCGGGCGTGGGCGCGCCGAACGCGGTGGCGCACCGCCTGCTGGTGGACCGCGAGCCGGGCTCCCGGATGGAGCCGCTGGTGGCCAAGCACCTGGCCAGCCACTACGGCACGCTCTCCTTCGAGATCGCCCGGCTGATCGCCGAGGACCCGGCGCTGGGCGACCCGATCCACCCGGACGGCCCGGACGTCTGGGCGCAGGTGGCCTTCGCCGCCGACAACGAGTGGGCCTACACCACCGACGACGTGCTGCGCCGCCGCACCACCATGACGGTGCGCGGGCTCGACACGCCCGAGGTCCACGCCCGCGTCGAGGAGTTCCTGGGCAAGCGGTCCCAGGGCTGACGCAGCATCTAAGCTGAGGGACGGTCACCCCGGGACGGGGGTGGCCGTCCCTCTTTCGCGCCGACACCTGGGGAGACTTCCGCCACCGTGACCAGGCCCCCGCTTCCGCACGACCACCAGCGCCCCGTTCCCGGCTTCACCGTGACCAGCACCGACGTGCCGGACGGCGGCACGCTTCCCGACGCCCAGGTACTGGCCGGCGGCAACACCTCGCCGCAGCTGAGCTGGTCCGGCTTCCCGCCCGAGACCAAGAGCTTCGCGGTCACCTGCTTCGACCCGGATGCGCCGACCGGCAGCGGCTGGTGGCACTGGATCGTCTTCGACATCCCGGCCACCGTGACCTCGCTGCCCACCGGCGCGGGCAGCGGCGACTTCGCCGGCCTGCCGGCCGGTGCGGTCCAGGCCCGCAACGACTACGGCTCCAAGGACTTCGGCGGGGCGGCCCCGCCGGCCGGGCACGGCCCGCACCGGTACGTCTTCTCGGTGACGGCGCTGAGCGTGGAGAAGCTGGGGCTGGACTCGGACACCTCGGCGGCCGCGATCGGCGGCACCCTGGGCTTCCAGGCGGTCGGCCGCGGCTCGATCGTCGCGGAGTACGAGGTCGCGTAGCTGGTACGGCGAAGGCCCCCTCCGCGGAGGGGGCCTTCGCCGTACCGGCGGGTCGTCAGACCAGCAGGCTGAGCGGCAGGATGAGCGCGATGGCGACCACCGAGATCACCGTCTCCATCATCGACCAGGACTTGATGGTCTGGCCGACGTCCATCCCGAAGTACTCCTTGACCAGCCAGAAGCCGGCGTCGTTGACGTGCGAGAAGAAGAGCGAGCCGGCGCCGACGGCGAGCACCAGCAGGGCCGAGTGGGTGCCGCTCATGCCGGCCGCGAGCGGGGAGACGATGCCCGCGGCGGTGATGGTGGCGACGGTCGCGGAGCCGGTGGCGAGCCGGATCAGCACCGCGATCAGCCAGCCGAGCAGCAGCGCGGAGATGTGCAGCTTGCCGGCCCAGTGGCTGACGGCGTCGCCGACGCCGACGTCGATCAGGGTCTGCTTGAAGCCGCCGCCCGCGCCGACGATGAAGACGATGCCGGCGATCGGGCCCAGCGAGCGGGCCACGGTGTCGGAGATCCGCTGCCTGTCGAAGCCGGCGGCCCGGCCGAGCGTGACCATCGCCACCAGCACGGCGGCGAGCAGGGCGATCAGCGGCGAGCCGACGAAGTCCAGCACCCGCTGCACGGTGGACTTGGGGTCGTCCACCACCACGTCGGCCAGCGCCTTGCCGAGCATCAGCACCACCGGCAGCAGGATGGTGGCCAGCACCGCGCCGAACGCGGGGGTGCGCTCCGGCCGCTCCGCGGCGGGCAGGTCGGCGGCGGGCTCGGGCAGCGGCAGCGGGCCGACCCAGCGCTCGGCGACCCGGGCGAACAGCGGTCCGGCGATGACCAGGGTGGGCACGGCGACCAGCAGGCCGAGCGCCAGGGTGGTGCCGAGGTCGGCCTTGAGCGCGTCCACGGCGACCAGCGGGCCCGGGTGCGGCGGCACCAGGCCGTGCAGCACCGAGAGGCCGGCCAGCGCGGGGATGCCGACCCGCAGCACCGGCACGTTGCCGCGCCGGGCCACCACCAGCACGATCGGGACCAGCAGCACCACGCCGATCTCGAAGAAGAGCGGCAGGCCGAGCACCGCGGCGATCAGCGCCATCGCCCAGGGCAGCGAGCGCTTGCTCGCCCGGCCGAGCACGGTGTCGGCGATGATCGTCGCCCCGCCGGAGTCGGCGAGCAGCTTGCCGAGCATGGCGCCCAGGCCGATCAGCAGGCCGACGCTGGTGACGGTGGCGCCGAAGCCGGTGCTGAAGCTCGCGGTGAGCTTGTCGAACGGCGCGCCGGCCACGGCCGCCAGCAGGCCGGAGCCCAGGGTCAGGGCGAGGAACGGGTGCAGCTTGGCCTTGCTGATCAGCAGCACGATGGCGCCGATGCTGAGCAGGACCGCGACCAGCAGCCGGCTGTCGCTGTGGGTGTGCGGCAGCGCGGGGGCGGCGGCCAGCAGGAGGGGGGACGGGGTCACGCGAGGTCTCCATTGACGGGCCGCAGCAGGGCGGCGGCCTTCTCGACGAGGTCGTGGGGGGTGTCGGCCGGGCCGACGGCGAGCACCGCGCCGCGCTCGTCCGCCTGCAGCGGTTCGAGCAGCGCGTACTGGGAGTCGAGCAGCGAGGGGGGCATGAAGTGGCCGGTGCGGGCGGCGATCCGGTCGGCGACCAGTGGGCGGCCGCCGTCCAGGTGCAGGAAGAAGGCGTCGGCGCAGCCGGCCCGCAGGGTGTCGCGGTAGCCGCGCTTGAGCGCGGAGCAGGTGACCACGCCGCCGGTGCCGGCCTGGCCGCGTTCGTGCAGCCAGCCGGCGATGGCTCGCAGCCAGGGAGCACGGTCGGCGTCGTCCAGCGGGATGCCGGCAGCCATCTTGGCGATGTTGGCGGCGGGGTGGAAGTCGTCCGCCTCGGCCCCGGGCAGCCCGAGGCGTTCGGCGAGCAACTGGGCGACGGTCGTCTTGCCCACGCCGGAGACGCCCATCACCACGATCAGTGGCTTCGGGGCGGGGTGTCCGGCTCGGTTCTCGGCGTTGAGACCCATGGGTGTGCTCCCTGTGCTGGCTGCGATGACGCCACTATCGCGCCAAAGGTATGACTTATTCAAGGCGACGACATCAAATCGTCATACTTGTGCAAGGAGCTACGGCGGGTCCGGCACCGGTCACCCGGAGTGCGCCGACTACCCTGTGCGAATGGAGATCCAGGGGCTGCCCGGCCGACTGCTCGCCGAACTCGGGCCCGCCATCGCCGGCGGCGAACTGCCCGCCGGGTCGGTGCTGCGGATCGAGGAGTTGGAGGAGCGGTTCGGGGTCTCCCGCACCGTGGTCCGCGAGGCCGTCCGGGTGCTGGAGTCGATGCGGCTGGTGGCCTCCAAGCGGCGGGTCGGCATCACCGTGCAGCCCAAGTCCGACTGGGACGTCTTCGACCCGCTGGTGATCCGCTGGCGGCTGGCCGGCGCCGACCGCCCGGCCCAGCTGCGCTCGCTCGGCTCGCTGCGGGTGGCCGTGGAGCCGGCCGCCGCGGCGCTGGCCGCGCAGCACGCCGGGGCCGCCGACTGCCGGGAACTGGCGGCGCTGGCGGCCGAGTTGACCAGCACCGCGCGGGCCGCCGACCTGCCCGCCTTCCTCCGGCACGACATCGCCTTCCACGCCCTGGTGCTGCGCGCCTCCGGCAACGAGATGTTCGCCCACCTGGGCGACACGGTGGGCGCGGTGCTGACCGGGCGGACCGAGCACAACCTGATGCCGCACCAGCCCCGGGAGTACGCGGTGCGGTTGCACCGCGAGGTGGCGGACGCGATCTGCACCGGTGACGCCGAGGCGGCCGAGCAGGCGATGCGCACCATCGTCACCGGGGCGGTGGCGGAGCTCTCGGCCGAGCTGGGCTGACCCCCCGGACGGGGCTGTTTGGCGGCGCGCGATGCGGGCAGGCACTGAACACGGGAGCGCGCCCGCGCGCGGTCCCGTCAGCCGTTCAGCCGCCCGGGAGTGTCTGTCTCGATGCCCGCCCCACGCCGCCGGATGCCGGACGAGGTGCGGTCCGCCAGTGTGCGCACCGTGATCTTCCTGGCCCTGACCATCATCTTCCTGATGTACTCCTCCATGGCCTCGCTGGACCACGCGAAGAAGGCCATGACGGCCGGGTTGATACTCACCGGCGTCGGGGTGTTCGGGATCGCCTGGTGCCTGCTGGAGATCGTGATCTCCCGTCAGATCGCCGCCCAGCGGCGGCGCGGTCCGGGGCGGGACGGCCCGCTGGCGGGCAGTCGGCCGCCCCGGCCCTGACGCCCGCTCAGCGGCGGGTGACCGCGTAGCCGTACGGGGTGGGCCAGCGGCCCGCCGCGCCCAGCTGCTCGGCCGCCGCGTTCGCCCAGTACGGGTTGCGCAGCAGCTCGCGCCCGAGCAGCACCACGTCGGCCCGGCCGTCCGCGACGATCCGCTCCGCCTGCTCGGCCTCGGTGATCAGGCCGACGGCGCCGACCGGCAGCCCGGTGGCCTCCCGCACCCGCTGCGCGAACGGCACCTGGAACCCGGGCGCGGCCGGCACCTTGGCGTCCGGCACCAGCCCGCCGGTGGAGACGTCGAGCAGGTCGACGCCCGCCTCGGCGAGTTCCTTGGCCAGGCGCACGGTGTCCTCGCCGGTCCAGCCGGTGCGGCCGTCCTCGGCGTTCTCGCTCAGCCAGTCGGTGGCCGAGGTGCGGAAGAGCAGCGGCAGCTCGGCGGGCCAGACGGCGCGCACCGCGGCCACCACCTCCAGCGGGAACCGCAGCCGGTTCTCGAAGGAGCCGCCGTACTCGTCGGTGCGGGTGTTGCTCTGCGGGGAGAGGAAGGAGTGGATCAGGTAGCCGTGCGCGCCGTGCAGCTCGACCGCCTGGAAGCCGGCCGCCAGAGCCCGCTCGGCGGCCTCGGCGAAGGCCCTGACGATCCGCCGGATCCCCTCGGTGGTCAGTTCGGCGGGCTCGGGGTGGTCGCCGAAGGCCTCGCCGGTCGGGCCGAGGCTCTGCCAGCCGCCGCCGTCGGCCGGGATGCCGGTGCTGCCGTTCCACGGGCGCTCGGAGGAGGCCTTGCGGCCGGCGTGCGCGAGCTGGATCGCGGGCACGGCGCCGTGCGCGCTGATCGAGGCGGCGATCCGGGCCAGCGCCTGCTGCTGCCGGTCGTTCCACAGGCCGAGGTCTCCGGGGCTGATCCGGCCCTCGGGTGCGACGGCGGTGGCCTCGGTCATCACCAGGCCGGTGCCGCCGGCCGCCCGGGCCGTCAGGTGCGCGAAGTGGAAGTCGGTCGCCACCCCGGTCTCCGGGCCCTCGGGGGCCGCGGAGTACATGCACATCGGCGCCATCCAGACACGGTTGGGCACGGTGATCCCACGCAGGGTGATCGGCTCGAACAAGGCGGACACGGTCTCTCCTCGCAGCTTGGGCGCTCGGGGCTTCTTGTACGAGCAACACCGTACTACGAAGTTCATCGAAGTACGACAGCTGCCGAACTACGACCGGCGTCGTACACTCGACCGGTGACCGCCTCCGCACGCACCCCGCTGCCCGAGCCGACGATCGAGGAGATCCGGCTCGTCACCGTGCTGAACGCCCTGGCCGATCCGGTGCGCCTGCGCATCCTGCTCCAACTCGCGGACGGCCACCAGGACATGGCCTGCATCGCGTTCGACCTGCCGGTCGGCAAGTCGACCACCACGCACCACTTCCGGGTGCTGCGCGAGGCCGGCGTGATCCGCCAGCACCGGCAGGGCACCTCCCGGGTGAGCACCCTGCGCACCGAGGACCTGGCGATCGCACTGCCCGGCGTCCTGGAGGGAGTGCTGGCGGCCGCGCGCGCCCAGCTCGGCCCGGCCTGACCCGCGGCGACGCGCCCACGATGGAGTGACCGGGCTTGGGCGTGGCCGCCCGGCCGGTGATAGCCCTGTGCGGGTGATCTCCCTGCGCATCCGCGCGGCGCTGGCCGCCGCCGCACTCGCCCTGCTGGGCGTCCCCGCCCCCGCCCAGGCACGCCCCGCCGTCGCGGACTCCGAGCTGACGCTCACCCTGACCGCCGCCGACGGCTCCCCGCTGGGCCGGACCGTCCTGCTCTGCCACCCCAGCGGCGGCGGCCACCCGCAGGCCGCGGGCGCCTGCGCGGCCCTGGACCGGGCGGACGGCGATCCGGACCGCCTGGCCGGCTCGCCCGGCATGCTCTGCTACCAGCTCTACGCACCGGTGACCGCCGCCGCGACCGGCCGCTGGCTGGACCGCGAGGTGCGCTGGAGCAAGCGCTTCGGCAACGTCTGCGAGCTGCACAGCAAGACGGATCCGGCCTTCCGCCTCTAGAAACGGCCGAGACACACCCGACCCGGTGTCGCCTGGGTCACATTCGAAAAATCGACCTGACAGACCGTCAATTCGACTGACGGTCCGTCAATCCTTCTGCCATACAACGCCCCTGGAAGCTGATGCAGCGTCAGTTCTGCTCCGAATGGGCCAAGTTGACCCGAACGGGTGATCCTCCGATTACTCCGCGATCGGACTAAACTCGATCGGGTTGTTGTGCCCGGCCTTGCCGCGAGCTCCACGACCCGCCGAGAACGCGCAGGTCAACAAGGGGGAACGCGGGCGGCCGGGCGGGGTCGAGGGACGAGGTCCGCATGGCAGTCATGACGCAGATCACCACCGGGGACGGGCAGCGGGAGCCGGTCGCCCGGCCGGCCGTGTTCGCGGCCCGCCCGGCCGCGCCACCGCGCACCCTGGTGGAGGTCCTGGCGGCCAGCGCCGCGGCGCACCCGCACGAGCCCGCGCTGGACGACGGCCGAACCCGGCTCAGCTACCAGGCCCTGACCGCCGAGGTGGCCGGCCTGCGCCGCCGCCTGGCCGCTGCCGGCGTCGGCCGCGGCGACCGGGTCGGCATCCGGGTGCCCTCCGGCGGCAACGACCTCTACATCGCCATCCTGGCCACCCTGGCCGTCGGTGCCGCCTACGTGCCGGTCGACTTCGAGGACCCGCAGGAGCGCGCCGACCTGGTCTTCGGCGAGGCCGCCGTGACCGCCGTGATCGGCGCCGACCGGGAGATCACCGTGCTCGCGCCGAGCGGCGCCGCGGCCGCCGAGCCGCGCCCCGAGGACGACGCCTGGATCATCTTCACCTCGGGCTCCACCGGCAGGCCCAAGGGCGTCGCCGTCAGCCACCGCTCCGCCGCCGCCTTCGTCGACGCCGAGGCCGCGATGTTCCTCCAGGAGGAGCCGATCGGCCCCGGCGACCGGGTGATGGCCGGCCTCTCGGTGGCCTTCGACGCCTCCTGCGAGGAGATGTGGCTGGCCTGGCGGCACGGCGCCTGCCTGGTGCCGGTCCCCCGCTCCCAGGTGCGCAGCGGCGCCGACCTCGGCCCCTGGCTGGCCGAGCAGGAGATCACCGTGGTCTCCACCGTGCCGACGCTGGCCGCGCTCTGGCCGGCCGAGTCGCTGGGCGACGTCCGGCTGCTGATCTTCGGCGGCGAGGCCTGCCCGCCCGAGCTGGTGGAGCGCCTGGTCACCGAGGGCCGCGAGGTCTGGAACACCTACGGGCCCACCGAGGCCACCGTGGTCGCCTGCGGCGCCCTGATGGGCGGCGAGGGCCCGGTGCGGATCGGCCTGCCGCTGGACGGCTGGGAGCTGGCCGTGGTGGACGAGGCCGGCCGGCCGGTGGAGATCGGCGGCAGCGGCCAGCTGGTGATCGGCGGCGTCGGCCTGGCCCGCTACCTGGACCCGGAGAAGGACGCCGAGAAGTACGCGCCCCTGGACTCGCTGGGCTGGCAGCGCGCCTACCGCAGCGGCGACCTGGTCCGGGCCAACGAGGAGGGCCTGGTCTTCCTCGGCCGCGCCGACGAGCAGATCAAGCTCGGCGGCCGCCGGATCGAGCTCGGCGAGGTGGACGCCGCCCTCCAGGCGCTGCCCGGTGTGAAGGGCGGCGCGGCCGCCGTGCGCACCGCCCGCGGCGGCAACCAGCTGCTGGTCGGCTACCTGGCGGTCGACGGGGAGTTCGACCGCGAGCAGGCCGTCGCCCGGCTGCGCGAGGAGCTGCCGGCCGCGTTGGTGCCGTTGCTCGCCTTGGTGGACGAGCTGCCCACCCGCACCTCCGGCAAGGTGGACCGCAACGCGCTGCCCTGGCCGCTGCCCGACGCCGGGCCGACCGGCCCGGTCGAGCAGCTGTACGGCACCGAGGCCTGGCTGGCCGAGCAGTGGAGCGAGATCCTCGGCGTGCCGGTGACCAGCGCCAAGAACGACTTCTTCGCGATCGGCGGCGGCAGCCTGGCCGCCGCCCGGCTGACCACCCTGCTGCGCACCCGCTACCCGTCCGCGGCCGTGCTGGACATCTACCAGCAGCCGGTGCTGCGCAAGCTGGCCCGCCACCTGGAGCGCTCCGCCCAGGGCGACGGCGCCCGGCGGACCATCGCGCCCACCCCGCGCCGGGCCGGCCTGGTGCAGCTGCTGGCGCTGCTGCCGCTCTTCACCCTGACCGGCCTGCGCTGGTCGGTCGCGCTGCTGGCCTTCGGCAACCTGCTGCACTGGTTCGGCGCCTACCCGTGGGCGCCGACCGCCTCCTGGTGGCTGATCGGCTCCGCGGCCGCGCTGCTCTTCAGTCCGCCCGGCCGGATCGCGCTGGCCGCCGGCGGCGCCCGGCTGCTGCTGCGCGGCACCGGGCCCGGCGAGTACCCGCGCGGCGGCTCGGTGCACCTGCGGCTGTGGGCCGCCGAGCGGCTGGCCGAGGCGGCCGGCGCCGACGAGCTCTCCGGCTCCTGGCTGAACCGCTACGGGCGGGCGCTGGGCGGCCGGATCGGCGAGGAGGTCGACCTGCACTCGCTGCCGCCGGTCACCGGCCTGCTGAAGCTCGGCCGCGGCTGCGCCGTGGAGGCCGAGGTGGACCTGTCCGGCTACTGGCTGGACGGCGACCGCCTGGTGATCGGCCAGGTCCGGGTCGGCTCCAACGCCGTGGTCGGCACCCGCAGCACCCTGCTGCCCGGCGCCAGGGTCGGCAAGCGGGCCGAGATCGCGCCCGGCTCGGCCGTCACCGGCCAGGTGCCGACCGGCCAGCGCTGGGGCGGCGCGCCCGCCGCCAAGCTGGGCCGGGCCGAGCACGGCTGGCCGCGCCAGCGGCCCCCGCACAAGCGGTTCTGGTCGGCCGCCTACGGCCTCTCCGGCCTGGGCATGACCCTGATGCGGCCGCTGGCCGCGGTGCCGACGCTGCTGCTGACCTCGCTCTTCGTGCCCGCGCACGCCGGGCTGGACGAGGCGCTGAGCGGCGCGCTGCTGGCCGTGGCGCCCGCCGCGCTGGTCTTCGGGCTGGTCTACGCCGGCCTGCTGGTCGCCTCGGTGCGCGTGCTCAGCCTGGGCCTGCGCCCCGGCTACCACGCGCTGCACGGGCGGCTGGGCTGGCAGGCCTGGACGGTCAGCCAGCTGATGGACCAGGCCCGCGAGCATCTCTTCCCGCTCTACGCCGGCCTGGTCACCCCGGTCTGGCTGCGGCTGCTGGGCATGAAGATCGGCCGCCGCGCCGAGGTCTCCACGGTGCTGGCGCTGCCCAGCCTGACCACGGTGGGCGACGGCGCCTTCCTGGCCGACGACACCCTGATCGCCCCGTACGAGCTGGGCGGCGGCTGGCTGCGGGTGGGCCGGGCCGAGGTCGGCCGCAAGGCCTTCCTGGGCAACTCGGGCATGACCGCGCCGGGCCGCTCGGTGCCGGACAAGGGCCTGGTCGGCGTGCTGTCGGCCACCCCGAAGAAGGCCAAGAAGGGCAGCTCCTACCTGGGCCTGCCGCCGGTCAAGCTGCCCCGGGCCGCCGAGAGCGGCGACCAGTCCAAGACCTACGACCCGCCGGCCCGGCTGCTCTGGGCCCGCGGCCTGGTCGAGCTGGCCCGGCTGGTGCCGGTGTTCTGCTCGGTGGCGCTGGCGGTGCTAGCCGTGGCCGCTTTCTGCGCGCTCGGCTCGCCGCTGCTGATGGCGCTGCTCGGCGGTGCGGTGCTGCTGGGCGCCGGGCTGCTGGCCGCCGTGGTCTCGGCGGCGGCCAAGTGGGCGCTGGTCGGCCGGTTCCGCCCGGTCGAGCACCCGCTGTGGAGCGGCTTCGTCTGGCGCAACGAGCTGGCCGACACCTTCGTCGAGGTGCTGGCGGTGCCGTGGCTGGTCGGCGCGGTGCCCGGCACCCCGGTGATGACGGCCTGGCTGCGCTCGATCGGCGCCCGGATCGGGCGCGGGGTCTGGTGCGAGAGCTACTGGCTGCCCGAGGCGGACCTGGTCACCCTGGGTGACGGCGCGACCGTGAACCGCGGTTGCGTGCTGCAGACCCACCTCTTCCACGACCGGATCATGCGCATGGATACTGTGGACCTCCGCGCGGGGGCCACGCTGGGCCCCGGCGGCATCGTGCTGCCCGGCAGCACCATCGGCGAGCGCACGACCCTCGGGCCTGCCTCGCTGGTGATGCGGGCCGAGTCGGTCCCGGCGGACACCCGCTGGCTGGGCAACCCGATCGAGGCCTGGCAGGCGTGATACAGGGAGTGGACCGAGCGGTGAGCCGGAAGCAGTTGGACCCGTCCTTCGACCCGTACTTCCCTGATCACGGCGATCCGCGCTACCGGGTGCACCGCTACGAGCTGGTGCTGGACTACCGGCCCGGCCCCAACCGGCTGGGCGGCTCGGCGCGGCTCTCCGCGCTGGCCGGGCCCGAGGTGCTGCGCGAGTTCGCGCTGGACCTGGGCGAGTTCCGGATCGGCCGGGTGCTGGTGGACGGCCGGGCCGCGCACTACGCGCACCGGGCCGGCCGGCTGCGGGTCAAGCCCGCCCGGCCGCTGGCGGCGGGCGCGGCCTTCACGGTGGAGGTGCACTACAACGGCAACCCCAGGCCGGTGCGCAGCCAGTGGGGCGGGCTCGGCTGGGAGGAGCTGACGGACGGTGCGCTGGCGGCCAGTCAGCCGATCGGCGCGCCCTCCTGGTTCCCGTGCAACGACCGGCCCTCGGACAAGGCCTCCTACCTGCTGTCGATCACCACGCCGTCCTCGTACGCGGTGGTGACGGGCGGTCGGCTGCTCACCCGGACCACCCGGGCCAGCGCCACCACCTGGGTCTACGAGCAGTCGGCGCCGACCCCCAGCTACCTGGTCGGGGTGGCGATCGCCCCGCTGGAGCGGGTGCTGCTGGTGGACGGCGGCGTGGTGCCGCAGTCCGGCTTCGTGCCGAGCCCGCTGGTGGAGCCGTTCGCCGCCGACTTCGCCCGGCAGCCGCAGATGATGCGGTACTTCACCGACCTGTTCGGCCCGTACCCGTTCGACCGGTACACGGTGGCCGTGGTCGACGAGGAGCTGGACGTGCCGGTGGAGGCCCAGGGCATGGCGGTCTTCGGGCGCAACCACGTGGACGGGGTGCGCGGCTCGGAGCGGCTGGTCGCCCACGAGCTGGCCCACCAGTGGTTCGGCAACAGCGTCACGGTGGCCGACTGGCGGCACATCTGGCTGAACGAGGGCTTCGCCAAGTACGCCGAGTGGGCCTGGTCGGAGCACTCCGGCGGCCTGCCGGCCCGGGCGCTGGCGGCCCGGGCGCACGCGCAGCTCTCGCTGCTGCCGCAGGACCTGGTGCTGGCCGACCCCGGCCGCAAGCTGATGTTCGACGACCGGGTCTACGAGCGCGGCGGGCTGGCCGTCTACGCGCTGCGCTGGGCGCTGGGCGACGCCGCCTTCGGTGCGATGCTGCGGGAGTGGACGGCGGCGCGGCGCGGCGGGGTGGTGACCACGGCCGACTTCCTGGCGCACGCCCAGCGGTACGGCGCGGTGCTGGAGCTGCTGGAGGACTGGCTCTTCCGGCCGGAGCTGCCGCCGCTGCCCCGCATCCGTTAGACCAGCTTGGCGTGAGACCGGCGGGGCCGTGAGACCAGCGGGGCCGTCAGGGCGTCCGCGGGTCCGTCAGGTGGGCGGTGAAGCTGAACCGGTCGCCGCGGTAGAGCGAGCGGACGCACTCCACGGGGCGTCCCTCGCGGTCCCGGGTCACCCGGCTGAGCAGCAGCATCGGCAGCGCCGGGCTGGTGCCGATCAGCTGCACCTCACGCGGCGAGGCGAGCACCGTCTCGATCCGCTCGTCCGCGTCGGCCAGCACCACGCCGGCCGCCCGCAGGTGGGCGTAGAGCGAGGTGGCCGGGTCGAACTCCTCGATCAGCGCCGGGAACCGCTCCACCGAGAGGTAGGTGGACTCCAGGCCCACCCGCTCCTCGTCGGCGAGCAGCAGCCGCTCCAGGTGGTAGACCGGCGCGCCCTCGTCGATCCGCAGCCCGGCGGCGGGCGCGGGCGGGGCGGCCAGCCGTTCGAAGACCACCAGCAGGCGGCCGGGGCGCAGGCCCTGGGTGCGCACGCCCTCGGTGTAGCTGGCCAGGGTGAGCGGCTGCACCAGCTTGGGGCGGCCGGCCACCGAGGAGCGGCCGCTGCGCTGCACCCGGCCCTCCAGACGCAGTTCGCGGATCGCCTGGCGGACCGTCATCCGGGAGACGGCGAACCGCTCGGCGAACTCCCGCTCGGTGGGCAGCGTGCCGCCCGGGCCGAGTTCGTCCAGCACGGCGAGGATCTTCTGCTTCACCTGGTAGTACTTGGGCGCCTCCCCGCGCTCCGGCACCCCGTCGCGGACCGCGGCGAGCGGGCCGGGGGACGGGGCGGGTTCGGTCGGTTCCGGAGAAGGGCGCTGCACGGAGCGAGCGTAGCCGAGGCCGCCCGGTGGGCGGCCCCGGCCGTCCGTACGGGTGGGGTCAGCTGCCGAAGGTCATCGACAGGTCGTCCAGGTAGCCGTCGTCGTCGGTGCCGGACGCGCGGGTGAAGCTGGCGGTGAGGGTCACCGAGGCGGTGCCGACCGGCACGGTGCCGGTGGCCTGCTCGTTCAGAAGCCCGGTCGCGTTGCCGCGCATCGCCGGGGTGACGGCGGCCAGGGTGGCGGTGCCGAGCGAGGCGCCGGAGGCGTCCTTGAAGGTGGCGGTCAGGCCGACCTTGTCGCCCTGGGTGCTGTAGCCGCCGAGCCAGCCGGAGAGGCTGTAGGGCAGGGTGCCGGTGGCGATCCGCGCGGCCTGGGAGGAGACGCTGACGGTCTGGCTCATCTGCGCGGAGGCGTACGGCCCGCCGTCGAAGAAGGCCTTGCCCGGGGTGGCCGGGGCCTTCGGGCCCTGGGCGGTGGTCGGGTAGGTCGGGGCGCCGTAGCAGACCTGCTGCGGCTGGTTGGAGGTCGCGGTCCAGCCCTGGGCCGGGTAGCCGCCACCGCCGGTGCCGCAGGAGCCGGTCTCCGAGTCGGCGTTGGCGATCGGCAGGGTGTAGAGGGCGCCGGAGGTGACGGTGTATCCGAAGCTCGCCGAGCCGGCGGCGCCGGTCGCGTCGGTGGCGGTGACGGTCACGGTGGAGCTGCCGGCCGTGGTCGGGGTGCCGGAGATCAGGCCGCTGCCCGCGTCGATCGACAGGCCGGCGGGCAGACCGGTCGCGCTGTAGCCGAGCGACCGGGTGGCGTCGGAGTCGGTGGCGGAGAGCTGGAGCGAGACGGCGGTGCCGGTGGTGCCGGTCTGCGTGCCGGGGTTGGCGACGGTGACGGTGTTGCCGGTGGAGGGGGAGCCGGTGGTGAAGGCCTCGTTGTACGGGGTGGCCCACTTGTCGTTGTCGGTCATGGTGGCGGTGAGACCGAGCGCGTCCTCGATGGTGCGGGCGGTGCTGTAGTGGTCGTACCGGTTGGCGTCCTGGTAGCCGGCCTTCACGGTGCCCTGGGAGCCGATCACGATGGTCGGCACCTGGTTGGTCTGGCCCGGGCCGAAGCCGCCGGGCGCGTTGCTGCCGTCCTCGTCCCAGCTGACGATCAGCAGCGACTTCTGCCGGGTCCAGGCCGGGGAGTTGAAGAGGGTCGGCAGGGTCTGGCCGAGCCAGGTGTCGCCGGAGGCGATGCCGCAGCCCTCCATGTCGTAGCAGGAGTCGGCGTCGGCCCAGACGAAGGCCGGGGTGGTGGCGGCGGAGGCGAGGTCGGTGTTCAGCAGCTGCGGCAGCGGCTGCCAGTGGGCCTGGCAGTAGGCGTTGTCGTTCTTCATCCTCGCGGCGTAGTAGAACGGCGCGTCGTCGTTCTCGTAGTTGCCGCTGCTGGTGGTCTGGCAGTTGCTGGTCTGCGACTGGATGTACTGCTTCCAGCTCTTGCCGGCCGCGTCCAGGTTGTCACCGAGGCCGTTGTTGGTGGCGGTGCAGGCGGTGTCGGTGATGCAGTTCGAGCCCGGGGTGGAGTGCGCGCTGCGGCCGTAGGAGTTGCCGAAGGCGATCTGCTCGTAGTTCGGGTCGGAGTTGTGGGTGCCCGCGTGGTAGTTCGTGAGCAGGGTGCCCATCGGGACCAGGGTGTTGTTGATGTACGGGGCGGCCGGGTTGCCGATCACGCCCGCGCCGCCGTCCACCGTGTTGGAGGCGGCCGAGTAGTTGTTGTTCTCCATCATCACGAAGAACACGTGGTCGTAGCCGGGCACCGTGGAGGCCGGGACGGTGAGCGCCGGCGCGGTGACGGGGGTGTCCAGGGTGAGCGACAGGTCGTCGGCCAGGCCGTCGTTCTGGGTGCCCGTCATGGTGAAGTCGACCGCGGTGCTGATCGAGCGGGTGCCGGCCGGGACGGCGGCGGTGGTGCTGCGCTGCAGGAACTCGGTGGTGCTGGAGCGGTCGGCGGCCAGCACCGGGGCGATGCCCGCGGTGCCGAGGGCGGCGCCGCGCGCGTCCTTGAAGGTGACGGTGACGGCGGCCGCGTCGTTGTAGCCGCCGACGCCGCCGAGCCAGCCGGAGACGGTGGCGTGCACGCCGCCCGCGTCGATCGCGGTGGCGGCGGAGGAGACGTCGGTGGACTGCGTCATCTCCGAGGAGCCGCGCGAGCCGCCCTGGAAGTAGGCGGTGCCCTTGGTGGGCGAGCCGGGGGTGGTGGCGGCGGCGCCGGTGGGCACGCCGTAGCAGTTGATCACCGGGTCGCCGGAGGTCAGCTGCCAGCCCGGGACGGTGGTCTCCTCCCACCCGCCCGGGCTGCACTGGGAGGTCTCGGCGCTGCCGTTGAGCAGCAGGTTCGCGCTCTGGGTGGTGGCGGTGGCGCTCTGCGGGGCGGCGATCAGGGCGGCGATGGCCGCCGCCGTGCAGAGCAGGGGGGCGGATCGTCGCAGGGCGGTTCGTCGCATGGCGGTTCGTCCTTCAGGCGGTCTGGCCGGGGGCTGTGCGAGGGCCGTCCAATTGGGCTAGCCCAATCGCACGGCGGTGATTGTTCCCGAACGCGGGGGGACACCGAGGGTCCGCCGGTTGCACGGTCGGCGTCGGCCGGGCGAACGGACGACACCCGGTTCGCGGCCCGACCAGCGCCCCCGACCCACTTGTCGCGCCTCATTCACGGCTCGTTAACGACCAGTGCCTCGCGCCGCCGCCCCGGGCCTGGGAGGGTGCTCGCCGCAGGCTTCGCCACGGGAGGGACTACACGATGAGTAGCGCACGCATGGGCCGCAGGACCGCACTGACCGCCGCCGCCACGGCCGTGGCGCTGGGCGCCGTCGCCACCGGGACCGCCTCGGCGGCGCCGCTGGAGAACGGCCGGCACCACGCCGGTCCGGCCCACATCTTCCACATCATGATGGAGAACCACGGCGTCTCCCAGATCATCGGCAACACCCAGGACGCCCCCTACATCAACCAGTTGGCCGACCGCTACAACGTGGCCACCGACTTCCACGGCGTCACCCACCCGAGCCTGCCCAACTACCTGGCCGCCATCTCCGGCTCCTTCCAGGGCATCTACGACGACTGCAAGGCCGGCGCCGCCGTCACCTGCGCCCCCGAGGAGTTCGTGCCGGACTCCGGCGACGGCACCGACACCGCCGCCCTGACGCCCGCTCAGTTCGCCGCCGCCGGCGCGCAGCCGCACCTCTTCGGCGGCCGGAACATCGTCGACCAGCTGGAGGACAAGGGCCTCAGCTGGAAGGCCTACATGCAGTCGATGCCCTCGGCCGGCTACCAGGGCGAGTACGCGCCGGTGCTCAACGGCAGCCCGGTGAAGCTGTACGCGCAGAAGCACAACCCGTTCATGTACTTCTCGGACATCAACTCGCCGAACAACCCGCGGCTGCAGAAGATCGTCCCGTTCGACCAGAACTTCGCCCACGACCTGGCCACCGGCCAGGTGCCGGACTACGCCTGGATCAGCCCCGACCAGTGCCACGACATGCACGGCATCTCCCCCGCGAGCGCCGCGCTGATCGGCCTGCCCGCCTGTGGCTACCCCGACTCGGGCCTGGACCACGGCGCGATCAGGCTCGGTGACGACTACCTGCGCCAGACCGTCGGGGAGATCATGAACTCCTCGGCCTGGAAGCACAGCGACTCGACCATCGTGATCAGCTGGGACGAGAACGACTACTCCGGCTACTCCGGCGGCCCCGGCAGCCCGGTCGGCGCCAACGGCACCGTCCTCGGCGGCGGCGACGCCCCGCTGATCGTGATCAACTCCAAGGGCGACAACGGCAGGAAGTCCAACGCCTCCGCCGACCACTACACCGTGCTGGCCACCATCGAGCGGCTCTGGCACCTCGGATGCCTGGAGAACACCTGCTCGCACCGGACCTCGGGCTCGCTGCGCTCGCTCTTCTCGCGCTGACCCGGCCGGCGCAGGCCCCGCACTACGGGGCCTGCGCCTCGCTGGCGGCCGCGGCGGCCAGCAACTCCTCTGCGCTCCACACCAGTTCGCCCGAGCGCAGATCCGCGATCACCGACTCCAGCCAGCCCGCCTCGGCCCGGGCCACGGCGAGGCTGTACTCGGTCTCCAGCAGTGCCACCCTCGGCACGCCGAACCGCGCGGTCTCGGCCATGCCCCGCTCCAGCGCCCCGACCGCGGCCCGCATCGCCTCCAGCCGGGCGGCGAGCGCCTGCTCGATCTCCACCGGCGCCAGCAGCATCAGATTGGAGAGCGCCACCGGGAACTCCGGGAACTCCTGCTTGGGCGCGCGCAGCATCTCCAGCAGCCAGGTCCGGGTGGTCCCCCGGCCCGCGTCGGTGAGTTCGTAGACGGTCCGCTCGGGGTACTGCTGGTCGCGCTCGGTCTCCCGCACCGCGATCAGCCCGGCGCCGAGCAGCCGCTCGATCGCCCGGTACAGCCCGGTGCGCTGACCGACGTTCACCACCTGCTCCTTGCCCCACTGCTTGAGCAGCCGCTGCATGCCGTAGGGGTGCAGCGGCTTGAAGTGCAGCAGGGAGAGGACGGTGAGGCCGAGCGGGGTGCTCTTCACTGCGGTGGTCATGCCGTCCATGCTACTGCCCACATCGAAACTAGTTGCAGTGAAACTATCGAGCTCCCCCGATACTCTTCTTGACACGCAAGCTATGGTGTCCGCCATGACGCGCACCAGGCTGTACCTCGACGGGGCCCTGAAGCTCGAGGACTTCCCGGCCCAGGACATCTCCGACCACATAGCCGAGCCGGGCGCCACCGTCTGGCTGGACGTGCGCGACCCCGAGTCCGCCGACTTCGAGATGATCGCCGAGGAGTTCGGCCTGCACGCCCTCGCGGTGGAGGACGCCCGCAACGAGCACCAGCGCCCCAAGCTGGACCGCTACCGCACGCACCTCTTCCTCTCCGCCTACACCGTCGCCATCGACCCCGAGACGGGCGCGATCAGCGCCGGCGAGATCTCCGCCTTCATCACCCGCAACGCCCTGATCACCATCCGCAAGGGCCCGCACTGCGACATCGAGCACATCGTCGAACGCTGGGACGACAACCCCGACCTGGCCAAGCACGGCGTCGGCTACCTGGTCCACGGCCTGCTCGACTACCTGGTCGACACCCACTTCAGGGCGGTCCAGGTCCTCGACGAGCGCATCGAGGACCTGGAGGACCTGCTCTTCGAGGACAGCCCCAAGGAGATCCAGCAGGTCCAGCGCACCTCCTACGAGCTGCGCAAGAGCCTGGTCAAGCTCCGCCGCGTGGTCCTGCCGATGCGCGAGGTCGTCAACTCCCTGATCCGGCGCGACGTCCAGGTCGTCACCGAGGGCATGATGCCCTACTACCAGGACGTCTACGACCACGTTCTGCGCGCCACCGAGTGGACCGAGTCCCTGCGCGACCTGGTCACCACCGTGATGGAGACCAACCTGACGGTCCAGGGCAACCGGATGAACATGATCATGAAGAAGGTCACCAGCTGGGCCGCCATCATCGCCGTCCCGACCGCCGTCACCGGCTTCTACGGCCAGAACGTGCCGTACCCGGGCTTCGGCACGCAGTGGGGGTTCTGGGCGTCGACGGTGCTGATGATCGTGCTCTCGGTGGTGCTGTACTTCAGCTTCAAGCGGCGCGACTGGATCTGACGGGCCGCCGGGCCCAGCCAGCCCGGAACGCGACAGCCCCCATGCGAAAACGGCTGGGGGCTGTCGATCATCGAGGACAGCCGGAGACCGTCCCGGATGAGCAACTTCTCCGCAACGCTCCTCGCCATGCCCGGATGACAGGTGCCCGGTCGGACAGGGCGGCCGCTCGACGCCTGCTCAGGTCACTCCGTGGCGGCCCACTCGACCAGCTGGATCACCACGCCGTTGGGGTCCGTCACCTGGAACAGCCGCTCGCCCCAGGGCTCCTCGCGCAGCGGCATGGTGATCTCCACGCCCGCCGCCCGCAGCCGGGCCTCCTCTCCGGCGAGGTCGTCGACGGTGAAGGCCAGGATCGGAGCGGGAGATCCGGCACGCACCCTCGCCCTGCTGTGGGGCGAGCCGACCACCCCCGCCGGTCGGCGCGGCCGCCCCCAGACGTACTCGTCGGCGCAGATCGCCACGGTCGCCATCGACCTGGCGGACGCCGAGGGCGTCGAGGCCGTCACCATGCGCCGGGTCGCCCAGACGCTCGGCCTCTCGGCGATGGCGCTCTACACCTACGTCCCCGGCAAGGCCGAGTTGCTCGACCTGATGCTCGACAGGCTCTACGCCTGGATGCCGCGCAGCACGCCCGCCGCCGACGACTGGCGCGCCCGGGCCACCGCCGTCGCCGACGACAACCGCGCCCTCCACCACGCCCACCCGTGGATCGCCGCCGTCGCCACCAGCCGCCCGCCGCTCGGCCCCGGCATGATGGCCAAGTACGAGTACGAGCTGCGCGCGCTGGACGGCACCGGCCTGGACGACGTCGAGCTCGACGCCGCCCTGACCCTCCTGCTCGGCTTCGTGCAGACCTGCGCCCGGATGACCGCCGACGAGCGGGCCGCCGAGCAGGAGAGCGCGATGAGCGACGAGCAGTGGTGGGCGGGCAATGCGGAGTTGCTCGCCCGCGTCTTCGACCCGGCCCGCTACCCCACCGCCGCCCGGGTCGGCGCGGCAGCGGGCGCGGCCCACGGCGGCGCGTACAGCCCAGCGCACACCTACGAGTTCGGCCTGGCCCGAGTGCTGGACGGCCTGGCGGCGCTGATCGAGCGACCGACGGCGAGTTGACGGCCCGCCCGACGGTCGGCCGGCAGGAGGACGGCATGGCACGTGGGCTTGGTATCGGTGGGTACTTCCTGCGTGCAGCCGACCCGGCTGCACGCTGAACGGCCGACGAGCCGGACCCGACCCCCGACAGGCCCACATCCCCCTTCCCCATCAGCCGCTGTGCGCCCTTCGCGCACAGCGGCTTCTGCATGCCGCCAACTAATCACAGAAGAACTAGTTGCATTGAAACTAGATTCGGTGCAACTATGGAGGAGCCGACAGAGCGCCGGCCCCGCTAACGGAGGAGAGGCCCCGCCGTGCACACCCTCATCGAGCGCATCCACGCCGACCACACCAGCACCAAGCGCCTCGGTCGCTGGAGCACCGCCTCCCACTACGAGATCAAGGCCCGCAGCGCCGCCGTCGTCCTGGACCTGCGGTCGCCGGAGCTGCCCGAGGAGCTCGAGATCCGCATCGACCTGCACCGGGCGATGGTCAAGCTGCTCGTGCCCGAGGGCGCGACCGTCGACCACTGGGACGTCGCCTGGCCCGCCCGGGGGCGGGTCAAGGACCTGCAGGGCGCGAGCGCGGAGGCGTCCGGGCCGCGCATCCGGCTGATCGGCACCGCGCACGACAGCGAGGTCCGCGTCCACCGCGGCGGCATCGCGATCCTGTCGGCGATCTGCTCGCGGGAGTTCCTGGACGACGCCCGCCGGGCGCACCGCACCGGCAGCCCGGTCACCGTCGTCGACCCCGCCCGGGTCTGAGCCGCAGAGAAAGAGGAGAGAGAGCGATGGGAACGACGATCGAGAGCGCGCTCGTCATCGGCGGCGGCGTGGCCGGCCCCGTCACCGCGATGGCGCTGCAGCAGGCGGGCATCACCGCCACCGTCCACGAGGCCTACCAGGGCACCGCCGACGGAGTCGGCGCCGGCCTCGGGCTCGCGCCCAACGGGCTGGCGGCGCTGGACGTGATCGGCGCGGGCGACCTGATGCGCGGGATCGGCGACCCGATGGCGGCGATCGTGCTGCAGAGCTGGAACGGCAAGCAGCTCGCCGTCTTCGGCAGCCCCGGGCGGCTGGAGCCCACCCGGCTGGTGATGCGCAGTGAGATGTACACGGTGCTGTACGAGGAGGCGGTGCGGCGCGGGATCGGCATCGAGCACGGGAAGCGGCTGGTCGGGGTCACCGAGGCGCCCGACGGCGTCACCGCCCGGTTCGCCGACGGCAGCACCGCCACCGCCGACCTGCTGATCGGCGCCGACGGCATCCGCTCCACCGTGCGCGGGCTGATCGACCCCGCCGCGCCGCGGCCCCGGTACGCCGGGCTGCAGGGGTTCGGGTCGATGAACGCGACCGCCGGGGTAGTGCCGGACACCGGCGGGCGGATGTTCATGACCTTCGGCAAGCGGGCCTTCTTCGGCCTCCAGGTGATCGACGGCAACGCCGTCTGGTTCGTCAACCTCCCCTACGCCGAGCCGCTGACCCAGGCACAGGCCGTCGCCCGGGGTGCGGACACCTGGCTGCGCGAGCTCGAGCGCGCCTGCGCCGAGGACCGCACGCCCGCCGCCGAGTTGATCCGCCGCACCGACCCCGCGCAGCTGCTGATCACCGGCCCGATGGAGAACATGCCCTCGGTGCCGCGCTGGAGCCGCGGCCGGCTCGTCCTGGTCGGGGACTCGGCGCACGCGCCCTCGTCCTCCTCCGGCCAGGGGGCCTCACTGGCGATGGAGAGCGCGGTCGAACTGGCCCGCTGCCTGCGGGACCTGCCGCTCCCCGCGGCCCTGGCCCGGTACGAGGAGCTGCGCCGCCCCCGGGTGGAGCGCATCATCAAGGCCGCCGAGCGGACCAACGGCAACAAGGCGGCCGGCCCGGTCGGGCGGGTGCTGCGGGACGCGCTGCTGCCGGTCGCGATGAAGATGATGAAGCCGGAGAAGATGGCCTGGCAGTTCGAGCACCGGATCGACTGGGCGAAGACGGCGTGAGGACGGCGTGAGGACGGCCCTGACGGCGATCCGACGGGGCGTCAGAAGGCGTTCAGCGGGCGGATCCTGGGCGCCACGGCCGAGTTGACCTGCAGCAGTACCAGCAGCGCCACACTCAGGTAGGTGCTCACCGCGCCCAGCAGCACGGCGCCGGCGTAGAGCCACTGCGCCACCACGATCCGCCGCCGGGCCACTTCGACCAGGCCCTTCGGTGTGTCCTCCCGGACCAGGCCGGCCGCCCGGGCGTACCGCAGACTGCCGAGCAGCAGCAGGCCGAGCAGCAGCAGGTGCAGCCAGTAGACCAGCAGCGCCACCCGGTAGGCCTCGTACTCCGCGAGCAGCGCGGTGGAGAACGGCATCAGCGAGACGCCGCCGAGGAACGCCAGGTGCAGCCAGGTGAGTTGGCGGTCGCTGCGGGTGAAGTGCGAGAGCTGGCTCTGCTGGCCGAGCCAGAACATGCCCAGGGTCAGGAAGCCGAGCAGGTACACCCCGAGCCGCCCGGCCAACGGCAGCAGGGCGTGCAGCAGTTCGCTCTCGCCGTGCAGGGAGCCGGGTGCCCAGAGCGGCGAACCGCCGCGCAGCCGGCCCAGCTCCGGCACGTGCAGGTCGAGCACCAGCAGGGTCAGCGCCACGGCGAAGATGCCGTCGCTGATCGCGGCGAGCCGGTCCAGGCTGGTGCCGGCGATCCGGTGGTAGGTGGTGATTGGCACAGTCTCGTTCCCCCTGGCGCGGTTGATCACGAGGACCGCGCCGGGAGGATGATACGAGAACCCCGGAATCCGCTACGAAACGTCGGCCGGCCGCTTGAACATCCGGGTCGCCGTGATCTCCCCGTGGATCGCGGGCCCGTCCGGGTCCTGCGGCGCGGGCAGGCCGGGGCGCAGGTGCTCCTCCACCGAGATGTACTTGAGCCCGGCCCGCAGGTCGGCGTCGTTGCGCAGCCGGATGACCAGCGGGAACTCGGCCAGCGCCGTGGTGTCGAACAGCCCGGTGGTGTAGATCAGCTGCACGCCCAGCGCGTCCGCCACCGCGCGCTGGAGCTCCAGCAGGTAGGTGGCGTTGGCCCGGCCGATCGGGTTGTCCAGGAAGAGCGTGCCGGCGTGCCGCAGCTGGGACTGCCCGCGGTCGTTGGCCCGCAGCGCCGCCATGGTGCAGTAGAGCGCGATGGCCGCGGTGAGCAGCTGGCCGCCGGAGAACACGTCGGACATCTGACCCACGCTCACCCGCTCGGCCCGCAGCACCGCGTCGGGCTTCAGGATCTCCACCGAGACGCCCTTGGGACCGATCGCCGCCGCCACCGCCCGCAGCAGCAACGACATGCCGTCCCGCCGCAGGTCGGAGTTCTTCCGCACGGCGGCCCGGGTGGCCTCGTCGATCACCTCGCCCAGCCGCTCGGCCAGCACCGCCTGGTCCGGATCCTCGAACCGGATCCGCAGGAACTCCTGCCCGGACCACTCCCCCAGCCCCTCCGGAAGCCGGGAGAGCCGCTGGGCGGCGCGCAGCGTGGCCAGCGAGGACTCCACCAGCCCGCGCAGCCGGTCCACGATCGAGCCGCGGTTGCGCTCCAGCTGGGTCAGCTCGTCGGTGAGCACCCGCAGCCGGGGGGCGAACGCCTCGGCCCAGGCGGCCGCGTGCTCGGGCAGCAGGGCGGCGGGCAGCTCGCGGATCTGCTGCCGGGCCGGGGTGCGGACCGCCTCGTAGCGGGCCGCGTTGGCGTGCCGGACCAGCGCGTCGCAGGCGTCGCGCACGGCCAGGTCGGCGGCGGAGAGCTCGGCGGCCGCGGCCCGCAGCGCCCGGCGGGTCTCGGTGGCGGAGTTGCGGGCCTCGGACAGCGAGTCCAGGTAGACCTCGGCGGCCGCCTCGCCCTCCTCCGGGGTGTGGTCGCGCAGGCCGTCCCGGAGCTGGGCGGCCGCCTCGTCGAAGTCGGCGGCGGCCGACTGGGCGGACTGCAGGGTGCGCAGCAGCTCGGTGTGCTCGGTCCGGGCGCCCTCCAGCAGGTCGCGCTTCTCGGCGAGTTCGCCGGTGGCCACGCGCAGTAGCTGCTGGGCGTGCTCGGGGTCGGCCGGGACCAGCTCCTCGGGCAGCTCCGTGTGGTTCTCGCCGCTGGCGGGCGCCGACCGCTCGACGTCGCCGCGCAGCCGGCCCAGCAGCTCGCTGGCCACCTGGGAGCGGGCCTCGATGGTGGCGACCAGCTCCTCGGCGCGGGCGGCGGCGGCCTGCCGGGCCGGGCCGTCGGCGCCGTCCGGGCTGGCCAGCAGCTCCTCGGCGCGCACCCGCACCTTGTTGGTGAGCCGGTCGAGTTCGGCCCGGGCGGCGGTCTCGTCGCTCTCCGCGCGGGCCTGCTCGGCGCGGAGGTCGGCGCCGACCCCGACCTTCTCGTAGAGCTGGGCGGCGGCCCGGTAGGCCTCGCGCAGCGCGGGCAGCGAGGCGGTCGGCGGCTCGTCGGTCGGCACCACGATGCCGGAGAGCTCGGCCCGCTCGGCACGGAGCGTGCGGGCGGTGCGGCGGGCGTCGTCGGCGGCGCGCTGGGCGGCCCGGCGGTCCTCGTCGCACACCCGGGCCCGCTCGGCGCAGGCGGCCTGGCGGCGCTCGCACTCCACCGCGTCCTCGGCCAGCTCGCGCAGCGCCCGGTGCCAGGCGGGGCGCTCGCGCAGCCGGAAGGCCAGGCCGGCCAGGGCGTCGGCGCGCCGCCGGGTCTGCTGGGCGTTCTCCCGCCGCTCCTCGTAGACGGCCGCGGCGGCGGCCCGCTCCTCCTCCGCCTCGGCGTGCGCGGTGCGGGCGGCGGCCAGCTGGGCGGCGGCGGTCTCGGCCTGCTCGGCGGCGGCCGAGGCGGCCTCGGCCAGTTCGGCCAGCGTGCCGGGCGGGCAGCTGGCCTGCCAGGAGGCGAGCCGGGCGACCAGCGCCCGGTCGCCGCCGAGCCGGGCGGCCAGCTCGCGGATGTGCTCCTCGCGGGCGCCGGCCCGCTCGCGCAGCTCGCGGCGCTCCTGGTCGGCGGCGGACTCGTCGTGCATCGCCGGGTTCGGCGGCACCAGGAAGAAGGCGGGCTCCTCGGTGATCGGCGCGACCAGCGAGGCGGCGGCGCCGACCGCGACGGTGGAGCGCGGCAGCAGCGCGGCGGCCTGCAGCGCCTCGCGGGCCCGCTCCAGCGAGGACGGGTCGGTGACCACCACGCCGTCGACCAGCTCGGGCCGGGCGGCCAGGATCCGCTCGTGGTCCTGCGGGTCGACGGACTGCGCCAGGTAGCGCCAGCCGGGCAGCGCGGGGATGCCGTGCTCGCCCAGGTACTCGACGGTGGCCAGCACGTCCGGGCCGGGCGGCAGCAACCCGCCGTCGCCGAGCGCGGCCAGGATGCGGGAGTCGTCGGCGGCGGCGGTGCGCAGGTCGAAGAGGGTGCGCTCGGCGCTGGAGACGGCCGAGTCCAGCAGCTCGGCCAGGTCCTCGGCGGCCCGGTCCAGCACCGCGGGGGTCAGGCGTGACGACTCGTCGGCCGACTCGTCGTGGTACGAGGCCAGGCCGAGCAGTTCGGCCAGCCGGTCCTCGCCGGCCAGCTGGGCGGCGGTGCGCTGCTCGGCGGCGAGGGCGCGCTGGGCGGCGGCCCGGGCGTCGGCCGCGCGGGCGGCGGCCAGCTCGGCCCGGCCCTCGGCGGCGGCGGCCTCCCGGGTGCGGGCGGCGGACTGCTCGGCGGCGGCCCGCACCTGCTCCAGGCCCGCGGTGGCGGCCTGCTCGGAGTCGGCGGCGTGCAGGGCGGCGCGGGCGGGATCGCCGGCGAAGAAGTCGGAGGTCTCCGACGGGTCGATCCAGCCGGCCTCGACGGCGGCCTGCAGCTCCTGCTCGACCTCGCCCAGGCGCTGGCGCAGGTGCTCGGCCTCGGAACGGGCCTTCTGGCCGGCGGTGGCGGCGGCCAGGCCGTCGGCCTGCGCCTTGGCGCCGTCCTGCTGCAGTTCGGCGGCGCGCTCCTCCTCGGTCTCGGCGCGCTCCTCGGCGGTGCCGGCGGCCGCCTCCAGGGCGTGCGCCAGGGCGCCGGCGGCCTGGGCGCGGGCGGCCAGCGCGGGCGCCGCGTCCAGCTCGGCCTCGCGGATCGCGACGGCCACCCTGGCCGCCCGGTCGGCGGCGGCGCGGTGGCGCAGCACGGCCTCGGCGGCCTGCCAGGCGGAGTAGAGGGTGCGGGCGTCCAGCAGTTCGCGGCGCAGGCCGGCCGCCTCGGCGGTGGCGGCGGCCAGGCTGAGGGTGGCGTGGCGGTGGGTCAGTTCGGCGGTGATCAGCGAGTGCCGGGTGCGGTCGGCCTCGGCGGCGGTGACGGCGGAGGCGGCGGCGGCCACCTCGATCGCCAGGTCCTGGGCCCGCTCGCGCTCGGCGCCGGCCCGGGCGGCCAGCGCCTGGGCGAGCCGGCGGGTGCGGCGCTCGGCGGACCGGTGCGCCTCGCGGACCGACTCCCGGGCTCCGGTGGTCTCGACGATCCGCTCCAGCAGCTCCAGCGAGCCGGCCGTGAAGTCGCGCTCGGCGGTCAGCTCGGCGCGCCGGCCGAGCTTGGCGGCGAAGCCGTGCACCAGGTCGGCCAGGCCGTCGGTGTCCCGGGTGTCGGTGACGGCGCGCAGCAGCAGGTCGGTGAAGTCGGCGTCGTGCTTGACGGCGAACAGGCCGGCCGCCTCGCCCTCGTCGGCGTTCATCTCGCGCTGGTAGCGGAACAGCTCCGGGTCCAGGCCGAGCTCGTTCAGGTGCTCGGTCCAGCGGTCGTGGCCGTCCTCGAAGGTCAGGTCGAGGTAGGGGTAGGCCTTGGCGGCCTCGGTCATCGCGTCCCGGAAGCCCTTCATGGTGCGGCGGCGGCCGCGCGGGCGGGCGCTCGGGTCGCCGAGCACGGCGCGCTCGGCGACCGGCAGGCCGTCCAGGGTGAGGCCGGGGCCGGGGCGGAAGGAGTACCAGGTCTCGGCGAACTTGCGCGGGTCGGAGGAGACCTGGCGGCCGCGCCACTCGCTGACCTTGCCGACCACGATCAGCTCGCCGGTGACGGTGTGCTGCCACTCCAGCGCCACGTGCCCGCAGTCGTCGGCGAGCAGGAACTTGCGCAGCACGCCGGAGCTGGCCCCGCCCAGGGTGTTGCGGTGGCCGGGGAGCATCACCGAGAAGATCAGCTTGAGCAGCACCGACTTGCCGCCGCCGTTCTCCAGGAACAGCACGCCGGCCGGGGCCGGGCGGCGCTGCGGGCCCTCCGGCTCCTCGCCGAACATGCCCAGCTGGCGTGGTGCCGGATTGGCCACCGGCTCGCCGACTTCCCGCAGGTCCAGCACGGTGTCGGCGTAGCGGGCGCCTGCCGGACCGATGGAGTAGAGGCGGATCCGGTTGAGCTCGTACATCTGCTGCCTAACGGAGGGTCAGAGTGGAGGGGCTGACTGGGACGGCGGTGCGGGGTGGAACGGGCGGGGGGCGGTACATGAGGGCGGGGCGGGGTCGGGGGTGGAACGAGCGGTCGGAGCGGTCGGTAAGTCGAGGTACGCGGTAAGTCAGAGGGAGTGAAACGGCAGCCCGGCGTCCGCGACCAGCTCTTCGCTGTGGTCGGCGGGCAGCAGGCTCGCGGAGCCGTCGCTGACCGCCACCACGCCGAGCTCCAGCAGTTCGGCCATCGCCGCGCCGCCGGCCAGGTCGCGCACCTGGAGCTGGTAGCGGGCGGTGGTGCGGTAGGTGCCGCCGGCGTCGTCCGAGGTCTTCTGCAGGAAGCCGGAGTCGACCAGGAAAGCGACCGCCTTGCCGGTGATGCCGATGGTGGAGCCGGCCAGCCGGCGGGCGTCCTTGGTGGCGCCGGTGGTGGAGCGGCGGGCCCAGACCCGCCAGGCGGCCTCCAGGCCGGGGGCGTCGCTGGCCGGGTCGGTGTTGGCGCCCTCGGCCTCGGCCCGCTCCTCCAGCCGGCGGCAGGCCTGGCGGACGAAAGCGTCCACGCCGTTGACCGTGATCCGGCCCAGGTAGCCGTCGTCGGCCAGGTCCTCGGGGCGCGGGAAGGCGAGCGCGGCCACCGCCAGGTGGGCCAGGCCGTGCAGGAAGCGGTCGGTGGCCTCGGAGGCGGCCCGGCGCGAGTAGTCGCCCATCTTCACGGCGAAGACCGAGTCCTCGGCGCCGGCCAGCGCCATCCCGGCCCGCGGCGAGACCTCCAGCACCACCAGGCCCAGGCCGGTGGCGACGGCGTCGGCCAGCCGGGCGAACGGCGGGTCCTCCCGGTACCGGCGGACCAGCTCGGTGTACTCGGCATCGCGGGCCGGCAGCAGCTTGGCCTGCAGGCCGAAGGCGACCAGCCGGGCGGCGTCGGCGACATCACTGGGCGTCAGCGCGGCCGCCGGGGCGCCGTCCTGGGGAGTGGTCATTCCTTCTGCTCCGCTCGGGTACTGAAAGTCCATCATGGTACTGGCCGACATTAATGACCAGCATTAATTGCCGACATTAGAGATTGGGATATCCGCTGCTCATCCTGCATGATTAATCGCCACCATTAATCACTGCCATGAACCGCCGGAATCAATCGCCGCGATAATTGCGCCCATTAATCATCCCGGCAGCTTCCCGACGCCCACCCCGGCAGCACCCTCGATAATCGCCTCGATTAATAATGCCCATTATTGCCGATCCGCCGCCATCCCCGCCGCGTCCAGCAACGCACTGCCAAGGATCAGATCCGCGCCGCCGTATTCCGGGTCGTTCAGCCGAGTGCCGTCGTCCACCGCGAACAGCAGCCGCTGCTCCCCCTGCCGATAAGCGGTACCGACCGGCGGACTCGCCGCATGCACGGCCAGCAGGGCAACCAGGTGCGGCAGCTCGGCGTCCAGGTCGCGCGCCTCCGCCAGCAGCCCCGAGAGCCGCCGCGGCGCGTCGGCCGGCAGGTCGAGCAGGTGCAGCGCGACCTCCAGCTGCTTCTCCGAGAACCGGCTGTCGTCCGGAGTCGCCACCAGATCCGGATCGGGCAGCTCGACGCCAAGGTGCTCGCGCTCCACCGGCGGCGTCAGCAGCAGCTCGACCAGATCGGTCAGCCGGACCACGGACGGGCTGCGCAACCCGGTCCCCCGCGCGAAGAACGCGTCCGTGGGCCGGATCGCCCGCTCTATCGGCAGCTCCAGCACCGGCGCGAGCAGCTGCCCGTAGAGGTCCAGCCCGGCTCGTGCGGCGGGCGCGGCGAAGGCCTGCCGGTCCTGCTCCGCGCGGAACAGCGGCCCCGCCTCCAGCAGCCGCGTCTGCAACTGGGTGTGCCGGCGGATGCAGTCCTTGACGATGTCGACCAGCTCGGCGGCCTGCCGCTTGTGGTCGGCCCCCTCGGCCTCGTCGCGGATCTTGCGGATGTTGGTGAGGATCGCGTTCTCGTGCCGGTAGCGGTCGGCGATGTGCTCCAGCGCCTCGTCGATCAGATCGGGCACGGCCTGCATCCAGTCCACCGCCCGGACGTTGCGGCGGGTGGCCTCCAGCGCGCGGCGCAGCGTCTCGGCGTACTGCACGGTCCGGTAGCGCGCCTGCTCGGCGGCGAGCTGCGCGTCGGCGAGCCGACCGCGCCGGATCAGCACCTCCAGCTTGACCTCGGCGGCGATCTGGGCCGAGGTGACGTCGGTGTCCAGCGCGCCGACCAGGACGTTGACCGCCTCGTCGGTGGTGCGCAGGTAGACGCCGCCGTCGGACCCCGGCACCTCCTCGATCAGCTTGAAGTCGTAGTCGCGCCGCAGGTAGCCGCCGTCCGGCCCGAAGGTGCCGTAGACGGCGCGGAAGCCGCGGTCCACGCTGCCGACGTTGATCAGCGAGTCGAGCACCCAGCGGGCCACCCGCTGGTGCTCGGCGCCCGAGCGCGCCGGGTGCTGGGCGGCGACCCGGGGCAGCAGCCGGCCCAGCACTATCTCGCGGTCGGCGCCGGTGTCGAAGTCCATGTGCAGGGTGACCAGGTCGATGGCGGCCAGGCCGACCTCGGCCATCGCGTAGCCGCCGTACTCGCCCGCCAGGTTGACCTTGCGGTTGTCCAGGTCGTGCAGCGGAGCGGTGCAGGCCAGCGCCTTGAGGCGGCGGGCCAGCCCCTCGTCGGCCGCCGGCCCCGGCGCGGGGCGGGCGGCGACCGGGGTGGACGGCCGCGGCTCTGGGTCGGCCGGCTGCTCGGCGATGACGGTCACGGGGGACAAGCCTAGGGCCAGGCGGGGACATCATCCGAAACGGGGCTGCTTGTCCGCTTCGTCCGGCCCGCCGAAGCGAGTTCACCCACCCCCCGAAGCGCGTTCATCCACCTCGCCGAAGCGCGTTCGCCCACCCCCTCACAGCGGGCCCGCCCACCCCTTCGCAGTAAGTTGAACACGTTCAAAAACAGGTCTAGAGTCAGGCCGACCCGATCTCGGGCCGACCCGATCCAGGAGGGGTTCATGATGACCGGGACCAACGTCGAGCTGCGCCGGATCCGGCGCTGGCTGTGGATCTTCATCGTCTGCCTGGTGCTGAGCGGGCTGACCGCCTTCCCGCTGCGCGCCGAGACCGGCTGGGCCGCGGCGGCCGCGCACCACCTGCCGGTGCCGGGCGCCCTGCTCTCCTGGCTGGAGCGGGTGCACCGCGGCGTCGCCGAGACCGGCGACCGCTACCCGTTCCTCGCCTACGGCACCGACTGGCTGGCCTTCGCCCACCTGGTGATCGCCGGTGCCTTCGTCGGGCCGCTGCGCGATCCGGTGCGCAACGTCTTCGTGGTGCGCTGGGCGCTCGCCGCCTGTGCCGGAATCCTGCCGCTCGCGCTGGTCTGCGGGCCCCTGCGCGGGATCCCGTTCTTCTGGTCCTGTGTCGACATGTCCTTCGGCCTGGTCGGTGCGGTCCCGCTGCTCATCGTGCTGCGCGCGATCAACCGCCTGACCGGGACCCCCACCGGAAACGCCACCACCACCGGCATCGCCGCCGGGACCGCCAAGGCCACCGGGACCACCGTGGGCACCCCCGGCTCCGCCGCGAGGACCGCACCCGCGCTCTGACGCCCCGGAACCTGACGCCCCGCCAACCGCCCCCGCCGGGGCGTCCGCCAAGGGGGTGGCCGGAGCGGTGCCGGGCTGCTCGGAAGGCCTACGATCCCCTCAGGCGATCCGCAGCAGCACCAGCTCTGCAGCAGCACTGGGAGGCAGTCGGCCGTGACCGGTTCGGTGATCGATCTCAACGCGGACCTCGGTGAGGGGTTCGGACGCTGGACGCTGACCGACGACGAGGCGCTGCTGTCCGTGGTCACCAGCGCCAACGTGGCCTGCGGCTTCCACGCCGGCGACCCCTCCACCATGCGCCGGGTCTGCGCACTGGCCGCCGAGCGCGGCGTGCGGATCGGCGCCCAGGTCTCCTACCGCGACCTGGCCGGCTTCGGCCGGCGCCCGATGGAGGTGCCACCGGACGAGCTGGCCGACGAGGTCGCCTACCAGATCGGCGCGCTGCAGGTCTTCGCCCGCGCGGCCGGCTCCCGGGTCAGCTACGTCAAGCCGCACGGCGCCCTCTACAACCGGGTGGTGGCCGACGGCGACCAGGCGGAGGCGGTGGTCGCCGGAGTGCTGCGGGCCGGCGCGGTCTGCGACGGCCCGCTGCCGGTGCTCGGCCTGCCCGGCTCCCGGCTGCTCCAGGTCGCCGAGGGGGTCGGGCTGCCGGTGGTCACCGAGGCCTTCGCCGACCGCGCCTACACCCGGGCCGGCACCCTGGTGCCGCGCAGCGAGCCCAACGCCGTGGTGCACGACCCGGAGGCGGTGATCGCCCGCGCGGTCGGCATGGCCCGGGACGGGCTGGTCACCGCGGCCGGCGGCGAGCCGGTCGCGGTGGACGCCCGCTCGCTCTGCGTGCACGGGGACACCCCGGGCGCCGCGCAGCTGGCCTGGCGGGTGCGCGGGGCGCTGGCCTCGGCCGGCATCCGGGTGGAGGCGTTCAGTTGACGGCGGGTGGCGGGGTGACGGTGCGCCGGGTCGGCGAGGCGGCGCTGCTGCTGGAGGTGGCCGACCAGGAGCGGGTGGCCGCGCTCTACGCCCGGCTGCTCGCCGAACGGGCGGACGGCACCCTGGGCGACCTCGCCGAGATCGTGCCCGCCGCCCGCACCGTGCTGCTGGACGGCGTGGCCGACCCGGCCGCGCTGGCCGGGCGGCTGTCCGGCTGGATCGTCACCGGCTCCGGCCCGGTGGAGGGCCCGCTGGTGGAACTGCCGACGGTGTACGACGGGCCGGACCTGGCCGAGGTGGCCGAGCTCTGGGGCGTCGGGACGGAGGAGGCGGTGCGTCGGCACAGCGGGATCGAGTACCGGGTGGCGTTCTGCGGCTTCGCACCGGGCTTCGGCTACCTCACCGGCCTGCCCGCCGAGCTGGCGGTGCCGCGCCGGGCCACCCCGCGGGCGGCGGTGCCTGCCGGGTCGGTGGCGGTGGCGGGCGGGTACAGCGCCGTCTACCCCGGCCCCTCCCCCGGCGGCTGGCAGCTGCTCGGCCGCACGGCGGTGCGGCTCTGGGACACCGGCCGGGAGCCGGCCGCGCTGCTGGCGCCCGGGACCAGGGTCCGGTTCGTCCCGGTGAAGGGACACGAGCATGCCTGAGCTGCTGGTCGCCCGGCCCGGCCCGCTGACCACGGTGCAGGACGCCGGCCGGCGCGGCGTCGCCCACCTCGGCGTGCCGCGCGGCGGGGCGCTGGACGAGCCCGCCCGCCGGGCCGCCAACCGCCTGGTCGGCAACGCCGGGACCGCCGCCGTGCTGGAGACCACCCTCGGCGGCGTGGCCGTCACCGCGCACGGCGGTCCGCTGCTGCTCGCCGTCTCCGGCGCACCGGCCGCCGTGCGGATCGACGGCCGGCCCGCGCCCTGGGGCGCCGCCGTGCTGCTGCCCGAGGGCGCGACGCTGGACGTCGGCCCGGCCGACTTCGGCATCCGCAGCTACCTCGCGGTGCGCGGCGGCATCGCCGTGCCGCCGGTGCTCGGCAGCCGCTCGGCCGACCTGCTGGCCGGTCTCGGGCCGGCGCCGCTGCGCGCGGGCGACCGGTTGCCGGTCGGCGCCGAGCACGGGCCGCCCGCCGCCGCGCTGGTCCCGCTGCCCGCGCCGCCCGCCGAGCTGGTGCTGCGGCTGCTGCCGGGGCCGCGCGCCGACTGGTTCCTGCCGGGCACGCTGACCGCGCTGGCCGCGGCCCGGTACCAGGTGGCGGCGGCGAGCAACCGGATCGGCCTGCGCACCGAGGGCCCGGCCCTGGTCCGGCGCCGGCACGGGGAGCTGGAGAGCGAGGGCATGGTGCTGGGCGCGGTGCAGGTGCCGCCGGACGGCCGGCCGGTGGTCTTCCTCGCCGACCACCCGACCACCGGCGGCTACCCGGTGCTCGGCGTGGTCCCGGCCGCCGATCTGCCCGCGGCCGCCCAGGCCCGCCCGGGCACACCCGTGCGGTTCGTCCCCGTCGGGCGGTGAAGAGAGCGGTAAGGGGAGCGGTAAAGAGAACGGTGAAGAGAGTTGACCCTCGAGAGTTGACCCTGCCCCTACGGCAGGGTTCAGGATGGCGGCGGTACCGCGCCGAAGGGGGCGACGGGTGGAGCAACGGGGGCGACGGGTGGAACAGCTGACCATCGGCGCGTTCGCCCGCGCCTGCGGCCTCTCGCCCAAGGCGCTGCGGCTCTACGACGAGCTCGGCCTGCTCCGACCGGACCGGGTCGACCCCGCCTCCGGCTACCGCTACTACCGCCCCGCCCAGCTGGACCGCGCCCGCCTGGTCGCCCACCTGCGCCGGATCGGCGTGCCGCTGGCCGTGATCCGCCGCCTGGTGGACCTGTCGCCCGGTCAGGCGGCGGAGGAGCTGACGGCCCACTGGCAGCAGGTGCTCGCCGAGACCGCCGCCCGCCAGGAGCTGGTCGCCTTCCTGGTCGACGAGCTGCGCGGCCGCCCGCCGGCCGCCGCCGCCCCGCTCACCCTGCGCTGCGCCGCCCGCTCCGACCTCGGCCGGGTCCGCGAGCGCAACGACGACACGGCCTACGCCGACCCGGGCCTGCTCGCGGTCGCCGACGGCTTCGGTGGTCCGGAGGCGGGCAGCGCCGCGATCGCCGCGCTGCGCTCGGTGGATCCGGTCGCGGTCGGCCCGGCCGGGCTGCTCAACGCGCTGGACCGGGCGGTCCGGGACGGCGTCTGCGGCGCGCCCGAGGAGGTGGGCAGCACCCTGACGGCGCTGCTGGCCTGCGGCGACAAGCTGGCCCTGGTGCACATCGGCGACTCCCGGGCCTACCTGCTGCGCGAGGGCGAGCTGTTCCGGATCACCCACGACCACACCGTGGTGCAGTCCCTGGTGGACGAGGGCCGGCTGACCGCCGAGGAGGCCGCCTCGCACCCGCAGCGCGCCCTGCTGCTGCGGGCGCTCACCGGCGGGTCGCCGGGCGCCCCGGACCTGTCGCTGCTCACGGCCCGCGCCGGGGACCGCTACCTGCTCTGCTCGGACGGCCTGAGCGCGGTGGTCCCACAGGCCCACCTGCAGACGGTGCTCAGCACCGTCGCCGACCCGGACCGGGCCGTTCAGCAGCTGATCGAACTGGCCAACCGCGCCGGCGGCCCGGACAACATCGCCTGCGCCCTGGCGGACGTCGGCTAACGATGGTGCTCGCGGGAGGTGAGGCGGCCGCGCACGGCGGCGTGCACCTCGGCCTCCTCGGCGGGGTCGGCGGCCAGGCGGCGCAGGCGTTCCAGCACCCGGGCGTCGCCGGTGGTGACCACGTGGCGCGCGGCCAGCTCGCGAGTGCTCTCCTCGCAGTCCCACAGGCACTCGAAGGCGGGCCCGGAGGCGAAGTAGAGGTCGGTGAGGGCCAGCGCCTGGGCGGCCCGGCCGCGCAGGTCGGAGGAGGCCGACTCGCCGTAGACGTGACGGAGCATCGGGACGGCGTCCGCGGCGGCCAGCCGCCCCGCACCGTCGACCAGGGTGCCGAGCCCGGCTCCGCGCACCCCGTGCTGCTGCAGCCAGCTGCGCAGGCCGGCCACCACCACGGGCGCGTCGCAGGGCTCGCCGATGTCGGCGAGCAGCAGCGCCGCGGCCTCGCCGAGCACGCTGTCCGCCCCGCCGGTGCCGGGGTCGGCCCAGCGGCGGGCGGCCGCCAGCGCACGGGCGCCGCGCAGCCGGGCGACGGTGTCCAGCGCGGCGCGCACCGCGGCCGGATCGGCGTCGGCCGCCGCGGCCTCGATCACCGCGGGCAGCTCGGGGTCGTCGCGGTCGGCGAGGTGGCGCAGCGCGGCCCGGCGGGCGCCCTCGGCTCCGCCGCGGGCGGCGGCCAGCAGGGCCGGCCGGTCCTCGGAGCGGGCCACGGCGGCCAGGCAGCGGGCGGCCGCGGCGGCGCGGCGCTCCACGGCGCCCGGTCCGGCCTCCTCGGCCTGGTCGGCCCAGGCGAGCACATCGGCCACGCTCCAGCCCGGGGTCACCGCCGGGCGCTGGAACTGGCGCTGCCAGAGGTCGAAGGGCGACTGCTCGCCGGCCGCGGCCACCCTCGGGTGGTGGGCGGCCCACAGGCTCCAGGGGCGGGGCTCGTAGGCGGCGCGGATCGCCGCCCGCAGCTCGGCCTCGCCCTGCGGATCGCTGGGGAACCGGCCGAGCACGGCGGGGGCGAGCGAGAGCAGCGCCTCGTCCTCGTCGCGCAGCGCCAGCTCGTCGAGCGCCCAGGCCCAGTTGCCGCCGGTGGCGGCGTACTGGCGCAGCAGCAGCAGCGCGTCCCGCCGCCCGTAGCCGGCCAGGTGGCCGAGGACGGAGAGGGCGAGGCCGGTGCGGTGCTCGTCGGTGTCGATCAGGTCGTCGGGGTGGGACAGGTGCCGCTCGATGCCGGCCAGCGGTGCTTCCAGGTCCATGTAGACCCGTGCGTAGTAGAGGGAGCGGTTCTCCACCTGCCAGTCGGTGCGCGGGTCGCTGGTGACGCACTCCTCAAGGGCCGAGATGGCCTCGTCGCGGTCGGCTGCGAGCGCATGCAGCTGCCCGTCGCCGCGTCCTCTTTGCAGTAGGCCGAGGAGGCTGGCACTGGGGGCTATCACGGGCTCGAACATGAGGTCAGCATCCGTTGCGGCAGTCGTCGTGGCAACGGGATTTCCGTCACCGGGGGCTGATGGGACAGGGGTGTGCGGGCGCCCGGGCGCCGGAATCACCGTAGGTTACCGCCTGCCTGCCCCATCTGCACACAGTGCCGCCGCCTGGTGGATCACCGGATCGGACAGGGCTTCTGGCATATGCCAGTGAAAAGTACCGTTGAGATCTGTCATTCTCTCCACACGGTGGGTGAGGTTGTGCGACAGTCGTCTCACAACGCCCCGCCCCTCCCAGAAGCCCCTCACCGACGGGACGGCCGATGACCCAGACCCTCCCCGGCGCCGCCACGGCCCCGGACCCCGTGTTACCGGAGCGGCCGGCGGCCGTGGAGTGGGACCTGCTGCGGGACACCGTGCGGTGGTCCCCCACCGCCTACCGGCTGCTGGCCCGGGATCCGCGGCTCGGTCCGCTGACCCTGGACCAGCTGCCCGGCCAACTGGTGGAGCAGGACCGCCCGGTGCTGCGCCGGATGGTCACCGAGGCCCTGGTGCACGGCCGCCCGCTGGACGGGGTGGTGCGGGTGCACCGGTCCCAAGGGCCGGCTCCCGTGCACTGCGCCGGCCGGGCCCGGCTGGGCCCGGACGGCCAGGTGGTCTCGCTGCGGATGCTGCTCAGCCCGGGCTGACCCTCCCCCCCCCCGGCGGTTCCAGGACCTCTGCATCGTCGCGCAACCGTCGCGGCTTATGCTGACGGCCGCACGGTCGGCACAGGGCGGACCTGCACCGAGGGAGGACCCTTCATGGAGAAGCAGATCCTGCACAAGGCCGCGTTCCTGCTGCACGACTGCCACGAGCCGGAGCAGCAGGTGGTCGAGCGCCTGAAGGAGTACTTCCCGGAGCTCTCCCTGGTCGAGCGCGAGCGCTACGTCCAGGAGGCCTGGGACCAGGTCCACACCGCGAGCGTCGACACCCTCTGATCCGCCCCGGGTCGGGGGATCACTCGGGGCGGCGGACCGGTGGGACCGCCGCCCTGATCTGTGCCCGCAGCTCGGCCACCGCCGGCTCGTCCGCGAACCGGTCGGAGAGCCGGTACATCCGGCGCAACCGGTCCCAGGTGCGGTGCGAGGAGGTGTGGCCGATCATCCCCAGCGCCGTCCGGGCCTGGGCCACGGCCGCCTCCGGATCGCCGGAGATCCAGTGCACCGAGGCCAGCGTCACCTGGTCCAGCAGGGTGGAGCGCTCCTGTCCGGTGCGGGCCCGCTGCCCCATCGCGGCGACCGCGTGCAGCAGCGCCGGGCGCACCGCCGCCGGGTCGTGCTCGGCCAGCGTCCGGTAGACCAGGAACTGCATGCCGTGCAGCTCGGCCTGGTTGAAGCCGCGCATCCAGGGCAGCTCGGCCTCCTCGCCGCCCTGCACGAACAGCTCCTCGGCCTCGCCGAGCAGCCGCGCCACCGCCTGCCGGTCGCCCAGGGTGGCCTGCGCCCAGGCCTCCACGGTGTTGAGCATCGCCCTGCTGCGCGGGGCCAGCCGGTCGCCGGCGCCGGCCCGGGCCAGCCGCATCAGCTCCAGCGCCTCCTCGCCGCGCCCGTGGTGCAGCAGCTGGCGGGCGCCGCGGGAGACCGCCTCGCCGGCCCGCGGCCGGTCGCCGGCCTCCTTGGCGGCCTGCGCCGCGATCACGAAGTACCGCTGGGCGGTGCCCTCCAGGCCGACGTCGTGCGACATCCAGCCGGCCAGCACCGCCAGGTTGGCGGCCACCAGCCAGAGCCGGCGGGCCAGCTCCGGCGGGTGGCGGTGGGTCAGCAGTCCGCCGACCTCGTTGAGCTGGCCGATCACCGCCTTGCGCTGCAGCCCGCCGCCGCGGGAGGCGTCCCAGGAGCGGAACACCTCGAAGGACTGCTCCAGCGCGGTGACCTCGTCGGGTCCGACCGGGCCGGGTTCGTAGACGTCGACCACCGGGCGGGCGGCGCTGCCGGTGATCAGCTGCCGGGGCCCCGGGCGGGCCGCGGCCTCGGCCACGCTCGACCCGGAGAGCCAGGAGTAGAGGGAATCGGGGATGACGGCCGTGCCCGGCAGCGCCGGGCCCTGGTCGGCCTGTCCGCGTCGGTTGAGCATGAGATCCATTCCGGTGTACTCGGTGAGGATCTCCGCCGTGCGCTCCGGTTCCGCGGCCACCGCCCCCGCGCTCGGGGTCGGTGCTCCGCGCCGGTTCCGGGACAGGCCGAGGTCCTCGATGGAGACGACACGGCCGAGCCGCTCGGTGAACACCGCCGCCAACAGCCGCGGCACCGGATCGCGCGGGATCTCCCCCTGCTCGATCCACCGCCGCACCCGGGAGGTGTCGGTCGAGAGCTGCTGCTGCCCGATCGCCGCACCCCGCCGGTTGACCAGCCGCGCCAGCTCGCCCTTCGACCATCCGGTCAGGGCGAACAGGTCGGCCAGTCTGCTGTTGGGTTCCTTGTTCACCTTCAAGCCCCCAGGATCCTCGGCTGGTTCGAGCCTAACGACCCGTCAGAGGCCCTGTCACATGCCAGGCGGGCATTCGCCAGGCTTCGCCAGGGCTCACCCCCTGGCTCGCCAGTCCCGCGGGGGTGTCAGGTAGAGATGCGCCACCTCACCCCGGGCCGACCGGCCCGGGAACACCGGCCTCCGGGGCACTCCGGGGGTCCGCGCCACCCGTTCCGACGGTGCGGCGCAGGGGTGGCGAACCGGGGTGGCGCGCCTGGCGCCGAGCCCGGCCGAGCGGTCCGACCGGCGCATTTCCCCAGGGTGCGCCGAACGGGCCGATCGGCCGGGGTCGGTACCGGGCGGGTCGCCCGGTGCGCCCGCCGGCCGGCCACCCACCGACCACCGACGGGCGCCCACCGGCAACGCCGGCGCGCCGGAGCACGCCCCCCGTGGCTCCGGCGCGCCCCCTCAGCACTGACCGTGCCAGGGCCGCCGCCTTGGCTTGCATATGCCGTCGGCAAGGAAGGGACTCCCGCCCCCTCATGTACTCCTCAGCGACTTCCCCCACCGCGTCCCGGATCGGCACCGTCCAACGGCCGCCGTCCCCCGGGGCGGTCCGCCGGCTCGGGCCGAAGCCTGCCCTGCCCGCCCGTCCGGTCGGGCGCATCGAGGCACCGGGCTTCGTCCCGCGCCCCGGTCTGCGCCCCCGGGTGCCCCAGTCCGCCCCCTCGTCCGAAGGGTGGAGCCGGGTGGACAACGCCGCGCTGGCCGCGCCGGCGGTGCGCGCCGCGCTGGCCCACATCACCCGGATATGTCCGGCCTTCTCCGCCCGCCAGGTGCTGCGCGAGGACGCGGCCCACATCCTGATCACCGGCGTCATCGGCCGCACCCCGGTGGTCGCCAAGTGCCTGTCCCCGCAGGCCGTGCAGGGCGAGAACCGGGCCGTGCTGGTGGAGCGGTTCCGCCGCGAGGTGGCGGTCTACCGGTCGTTCGTCCGGCACCGCCCGCCGGTCCGGATGCCCCGGCTGGTGGCGGCCGACCACGACCGCTGCGTGCTGGTGATCGAGCGCATCCCCGGCCGGATCGCGGCCACCGAGCGGCACCCGGCCAACGCCCCGACGCCCGGCGAGGTGCGGGCGATCCTCGGCGCGGTGCGGTCCTTCAACCTCTGGCGGCCGCCGACCGACGTCTTCCAACAGCCGCTCGACTACCAGTTCGAGATCGGCCGCTACCACTCGGTGGGCCAGCTGACCGACCGGGACGCCGGCGACCTGCGCCAGCTGCTGCACGGCCTGCAGCACACCGGCTGGCAGCTCTGCCACGGCGACGCCCTGCTCGGCAACATCATGCTGGCGCCGTCCGGCCCGGTGCTGCTCGACTGGGAGCAGACCGGCTGGTACCTGCCCGGCTACGACCTGGCGGTGCTCTGGAGCGTGCTCTCCGGCGACACCGCGGCCCGCCGCCAGATCAGCCAGCTGGCCCAGGTCGGCGGCACGCTGGCCCGGGACGCCTTCCTGGTCAACCTGACCCTGGTGCTGATGCGCGAACTGCGGCTCTACGACGTGCCGGGGGCCGGCGAGGAGCAGCGGCTGATGATCCGCCGGCTGTACGACGACGCGGCGCTGGCCCGCCGCGCGGTGCGCGCCGCGGTGGGCACCCGCTGACCGTCCGCCGGCGGCGGCCGACCGCCCGTCAGGGCCGCCGGGGCGACCGGGCCAGCGCGGCCCGCCCGGCGGCCTCCAGCACCGCCTGCGGAGCCCGCCCGTGCGGCCGGCCGCTGAGCGCGTCGCGCAGGTGCCGCTCCAGCGGGTGGCGCCGGCTCAGCCCCGGACCGCCGGTCAGCTCCACCGCCGCCTGCACCGCGCCGACCACCGCCCGGGTGGCCAGCAGCTGGGCCGGGCCGGTGCGCTCCGCGGCCGCCGGGTCGCCCGCGTCGATCCGGCCGGCCAGGCCGAGCAGCGTCTCCTCGGCGCCGATCAGCGCCGTCTCCAGCTCGCCCAGCGCCGCCTGGTAGCTCGGCAGGGTGCCCAGGGGCTCGCCGAGATTGGCCGGAGTGCGCTGGTTGAGGAAGCGGACCAGCCAGTCCCGGGCCGCCCGGCCGATCCCGAGCTGCACCGCGGCCAGTGCCAGATCGCGCCAGGCGGTGTCCAGTTCGGCACCGGCAGGCGCCTCGGCGCCCGACGCCCGCAGCCCGAGGACCAGCTCCGGGGCGACCGCGACCTCGGTGAAGTGCAGGTCGTGGCAGGCGCTGGCGCGCATCCCCAGCTGGTCCCAGACCGGATCCACCTCCAGCCCCTCGCTCTCGCCCCGGACCAGGAAGGTGCCGGTGCGCGGCACCGCCTCGTCGGTGCGCACCCGCACCGCCAGCCAGGCCAGCGCCTCGGCCCCGGGGCAGCCGGTGAGCCGGCCGCTCAGCCGCCAGCCCTCCGGCCCGCGGCGGGCCAGCAGCTGGGCCTCGGTGGCGTCGAGCGCGACCACCAGCGCCGGGCCGCGGCGGGATTCGGCCAGCAGCCGGCGGTAGAGCGGGGCCGGCCAGCCCGCGCCGCGGGCCTGCTCGGCGTGCTGCAGCAGGGTGCTGGCCGCGAGCAGGGCCACCGAGGCGTCGCCCCGGCCGAGTTCGGCCAGCACCCGGACGGTGTCGGCCAGTCCGGCGGCCGCTCCACCGTGCCGCTGACCGACCGTCAGGGTCAGCAGTCCGGCCTCGTGCAGCGCCTCCACGCCCTGGTAGGGGAAGGCGCCGTCGCGGTCGTGCTCCTCGGCCCGGGCGGCCAGCAGGTCGACGACTCTGGGCAGTTTGGCCAGCGCCTCGGCGAGCGGCTCGGCGGCCTCTTCGGTGCGGGCGGCGGCGGTCTGGGTGCTGCTGGTCACGGCTGGTGCCTCCGGGGCCGTCGGAGTGGGGTCCGGGCCGCGTCGCGGCCGGGTCGGTGCCGGGCTTCCGGGGGCGTGCGGGCGCGCGCTCGGCGCGCGACCGCCCCCCGGCCGTGACTACCGACAGACCGCGCTGGCGGTCCGCCGCAGGTCCAGATAGCTGCGACGGGTCAGCAGCGGGCGGCGGGAGGGCATGGTGGTGACTGTACGAAGGGCCGCTCGAACGCGTCAAGCGCGCCCCGGACGGCCGGTCAGCCCTGCTGGAACAGGTCCGCCGGCAGCGGCTTGAGCAGCTGGTAGAGGTCGTCCGCGATCGGCCGGTCCCAGGAGGCGATGGTCACCTGGACCTGGTCGCTGCGGTCGAACTGGGCGCAGAACACCCGCTCCTCGGAGACCTTGACCTTCTTCACGATCAGCAGGTCGTCCCGGAGCATCACCGGGAAGTCCTCCGCCGAGACGAACTCCACCGGCTCCTCGACCTCGAGCGCGGCGAGCAGCTGTCTGACCTCGAACGGCACGCCGTCGGGGGTGTCGCGCGCCGGGGAGCCCTCGGGCAGGTTGCCGATGAACATCGCCGGGCCGCGGCCGCCGAACAGGTCGTAGCGCAGGAAGATGCCCTGGCAGGAGCCGTCCGGGCCGGTCATCACCGCGGCACCGAAGAGGCCGGGCCAGTCACCCGGGTCCATGGCGAGCACGTCGAAGTCCGGGCCCGCGGGGGTGCCGGAACGTCGGCGGAGAAAAGACATGCCGCCATGGTACGTGGCCCGATCCGGCGCGCCGCACCGGGCGGGTCCGCCGGCGCGCGCCGGCCACCCCACCGGCCACGTTCGAAGGCCGTTCGAAGCCGGTTCACGAAGCGGACCGCTCCACGCTCCGAGACGAATGTTGACGCTGAGCAACCGTCCGGGCTACGGTCGCGATGTACGGCAGCTGCTGTGGACCTCATCCACGTGGGGGTGGCCTGCTGCGGCGCACTGCTGTGCGCCCGCGTTCTCCCCTGGCACATCGTCGTGCGCGGTTGCACCGGACTGTGCGAGTCTTCCAGCACCATCGGCACCAACTCAAATCCTTTTCACCCTAAGCCTGGTTCGCGGGTTCCCCGATTCTGTCGCGCCCGCGGACCGCGCCCGGGACACCGACGCGTGGGGGCGTTCGGATCCCGGGCACCGGCGGCCTGGGCCCAGGCCCCGCCGCCACCTCCTCCCGGCGACTGCCGGCCCGCGCGGGCCGGCTTCGGGGAACCGGGAGGAAACGCCCGGTGTCGCGAACCGGGTAGCACAGCAGACGCCGTGCACGACCGCGTGGGGGCGGTCGGCACGGCGTCTGCCTGTCTCCGGCACCCGCCGGGCGCCGGACGGGGGCTCAGGTGAGGTCGAACTCGCCGTCCTGGGCGCCGAGCACGAAGGCGTGCCACTCCTCGGGCGTGAACACCAGCACCGGGCCGTCCGGGAACCGCCCGTCCCGCATCACGGTGTAGCCCTCGACGAAGGCGATCTGCACGTCGCCCGGGGAGCCGTCGGGCTGCTTGGCGGAGAGCCACTCGGCCTTCGAGGTGTCCAGCTGCGGCTTGCGCTGCACCGGCACCGCTCCGGTGCCGTCGGCCGTGCTGCTCGTACCCGTTTCGGTTGCCACTTGGTACCGCTCCTCCCGAAGGAACTCCAGATCCCCGCCAGCCTATCGGGGCCCCTCGCCCGGCAGGCGGTTTTGCCGCTCCTCCCGGCGCGGGCACGGGACCGGGCGCCCGCGGTTTGGGAGAGTGGTCCGGCAGCCGGACGGGCCGAGGAACGGGAGCAGCCGATGACGCAGATCACTCCGCGGGGCGGGGCCGGGGCGGACGTCATCCCGATCGGCGAGGCGCCCTCGGCGGCCCGGGTGCCAAGCCAGGCGCCGGTGCGCTCGGCGGCGCTGGGCCGGGTCGGGGTGCTGCTGGTCTCGCACAGCCGGGAACTGGCCGAGGACACGGCCGACCTGGCGCGGTCGCTGGCGCCGACCGACGACCCGTCAGCGGTGGCCGCCACCGGCGGCCACCGGGGCGAGGGGCTGGGCGGCAGCGCCCTGCTGATCGCCGCCGCGGCCCGGCGGGTGGACCAGGGCCATGGGGTGGCGGTGCTGGCCGACCTGCCGGGCCCGGTGCACACGGTGCTGGCGCTGATCGCGGCGGCGGACGAGCACGGGCTGCCGTTCCCGGTGCGGTTCGCGGACGCGCCGTTCGTGGAGGGAGCGGTCGCCGCGGTGGCCACCGCCTCGGCGGGCGGTGACCTGGCGGCGGTGGTGGACGCGGCGGAGGAGGCCTACCGGCAGCGCAAGGTCTGACCCGCGCCGCGGGGGCCGGCGGCGGGCGGAGCGGCGGGTCGGAAATGTCGTCCCCATCGCGTACAACCATCCGTGGCGCGCAGGAGTCTGCACTGCGTCGAGGGATCTCACGCCGGGTCAGGACCCGGCCTCGCCTGGGGAGCACCGTGCCGCGTTCGGACACCACCACACCGGAACAGCCGACAACTGTCCACCGACCCGGCACCGCGCTGGTACCGGTCTCCGCCGCACCCGTGCCCGCCGCCGACCGGCTGGTGCAGTGGCTGCGCCACTCCCCCGCCCACCCGCTCTTCCGCGCCCACGCCGCCCGCCGGCTGCCGGTGCTCGCCTACCGCCGGGTCACCGACCGGCGGGCCTTCGGCGCCCAGCTCGACCGGCTCTGCCGGGTCGCGGTGCCGGTCTCGCTGCCCGCGCTGGAGCAGGCGGTGGCGAACGGGCGCCCGCTGCCGCCCCGCAGCGTGCTGATCACCTTCGACGACGCCGACCGCGGCGTGCTGGAGCACGCGCTGCCCGCCCTGACCGCGCGCGGACTGCCCGCGGTGGCCTTCGTGGTCTCCGAACTGGTCGGCACCGACCGGCCGTCCTGGCGGGACGAGGCCGCCTACCTGCTGGCGCACGGCGGTCACGCCCGCGCGCTGCTGCCGCACGGCCGGCTCGGCCGGCTGGAGCAGCTGCTCGCCCTCCCCGACCCCGACCGCCGCCGCAGCCTGCACGAGCTGCGGGTCAGCGCCACCTCCCGGGCCCCCGGGCGCGACCGGCTGACCCCGCAGGACCTGCGCCGGCTGGCGGCCGGCCGGATCGCCATCGGCAGCCAGAGCCTGGGCGCCCCGGAGCTGCGGCTGTGCGACGACGAGACGGTGCTGACCGAGCTGGCGGACGCCCACCAGGCGCTGGCGGGCTGGCTGGGCACCGAGCCGACGGCCTTCGCCTACCCGGGCGGCAGCGACGACCCCCGGGCCGCCCGGGTGCTGGCCGAACTGGGCTACCGGTCGGCCTTCCTGACCGACCACCGGCTGAGCCGCCGGCTGCCCCGGGAGGCGCTGCGGGTCAGCCGGGTCACGGTGGACACCAGCTGCCACCGGGACCTCTTCGAGGCGGTGCTCTCCGGGCTGCACCCGGCGGTCTCCCGCTGGCTGTGAGCCGGACGGACCGGCGGCGGCTCACGCCGGAGCGGCGGCCGGGGCCAGCAGGGCGCGGCCCTGCGGGTAGCGGGCGGCGGCCTGCGGCAGGGTGCCCGGGCGGCCGCTCTGCAGCACGGTGAGGGTGCCGCCGCCGATCCGCTCCCGGACCTCGGCGGGCAGCCGGCGCAGGGTCTGCGCGGCCACCGCGGCGGCCGAGTCGTACAGCGCGGGCCGCGACCCGGTGGCGGCCACCGCCGCGGCGATCCGCTCGGCGACCAGCTCGTAGTGGGTGCAGCCGAGCACCAGCGCCGTGGTGCCGGCGGGGGTCAGCGCGGCAGCCGCGGCGATGGTCCGCTCCAGCGCCGCCTCGTCGCCGTGCTCCACGGCGTCGGCGAGGCCGGGGCAGGGCACCTCGGTGATGTCCGCGCCGCCGCCGAACTCGGCGATCAGCCCGCGCTGGTAGGGGCTGCCGGTGGTCGCGGGCGTGGCCCAGATCGCCACCGGGCCGCCGCCGGCCGCGGCGGGCTTGATCGCCGGCACCGTGCCGATCACCGGAGTGCCCGGCTCCAGTTCGGTCCGGAGCCGGTCCAGCGCGTGCACCGAGGCGGTGTTGCAGGCCACCACGAGGGCGTCCGGCCGGTGCACGGCGGCCGCCCGGGCGCAGGCCAGCGCGTGCTCCGTCAGATCCTCGGCGCTGCGTGGCCCCCAGGGCATCCCGTCGGGGTCGTTGGAGATCACCAGGTCCGCGTCGGGCCGCAGCGCGCGCAGCGCGGCGGCGGCGGCCAGCAGTCCGATCCCGGAGTCCATCAGTGCGATCTTCACAGTGATCGACCCTAGCCGATCCGGCCGTGCCGCCCGCTCCGGCCGCGCCGCTGCGGCAGACTGCCGGGGTGACGCTGTTCTGGATCACCGCGCTCTCGCTGCTCTGCTGGCTCTGGCTGGTGCTCGCCCAGGGCTTCTTCTGGCGCACCGACCAACGCCTGCCCCCGGACCGGCCGGAGCCCGCCAGGTGGCCGGAGGTGGCGGTGGTGGTGCCGGCCCGGGACGAGGCCGAGGTGCTGCCGCTGAGCCTGCCGGGTCTGCTGGCGCAGAAGTACCCGGGCCGGGCCCGGGTGATCCTGGTGGACGACCACAGTGCGGACGGCACCGCGGACACCGCCCGGGCGCTGGCCGCGGCCGGCGGCCTGCCGCTCACCGTGACCACCCCGCCGCCGCTGCCGCCGGGCTGGACCGGCAAGCTCTGGGCGGTGCGGCACGGCGTGGAGCTGGCGGGCGGGGCCGACCTGCTCTTCCTCACCGACGCCGACATCGCGCACGGCCCCGGCACCCTGGCCGCACTGGTGGCGGGCGCCGAGCACGGCCGGCTCGACCTGGTCTCGCAGATGGCCCGGCTGCGCACCGACACCCGCTGGGAGCGGCTGATCGTGCCGGCCTTCGTCTACTTCTTCGCCCAGCTCTACCCGTTCCGCCGGAGCAACCGCCCCGGCTCGCGCACCGCCGCCGCGGCGGGCGGCTGCTCGCTGGTGCGGCGCACCGCGCTGGAGCGGGCCGGCGGGGTGGCGGCGATCCGCGGCGCGGTGATCGACGACGTGTCACTGGCCCGCGCCGTCAAGCGCGGCGGCGGCCGGACCTGGCTGGGGCTGGCCGAGCGCGACCCGGAGCTGACGGTGCTGAGCGTGCGGCCGTACGTGGGCCTGGGGCCGCTGTGGCGGATGGTCTCCCGCAGCGCCTACGCCCAGCTGCGCAACTCCCCGGTGCTGCTGCTCGGCACGGTGCTCGGCCTGGCGCTGGTCTACCTGGTGCCGCCGGCCGCCGTGCTGGCCGGGGCGCTGGGCGCGGGCCTGCCGGTGCTGGCCGCCGGTGCGGCGGCCTGGGCGCTGATGGCCGGCAGCTACCTGCCGATGGTGCGCTACTACGGCCGGCCGGCCCCGGCCGCGCTGCTGCTGCCGTTCACCGCCCTGCTCTACCTGCTGATGACGGTGGACTCGGCGGTGCAGCACTACCGGGGCCGGGGCGCGGCCTGGAAGGGCCGGACCTACTGACGGTGCCTCACTTGGCGTGGGCCGGCTGCGGTCCGGCGACCTTCGCCAGCAGCTGGTCCAGCACACCCGGAATGGCCTCCGCCCCGCCCGCCTTGCTCGGCGAGGTGCGGTAGCTGCCCTGCACCACGGCGGTCGGCAGCTCGTCCACCTCGTACCGGGTCATCTCCTGCGGCGCCTGCTCCACCTCCTGGCGCACCTGGTCGGACTCGTAGGCCGCGGTGAACCTGCCGCGGTCCACCTGCTGGCCGGCCGCCCAGTCGGCGGCGGAGTTCTCGGTGGTCAGGTCCAGGCCCTGGTCGCGCACCGCCTGGAAGACGGCGCGCTGCAGCCGGTTCACCTCGCCGAGCTGGTCCAGGGTGTAGAAGAGGCGGGCGTGGGCGCGCTCCACCGTCTGGTCCGAGGTGCCGGGCCAGACCGCCGGGATGCGCTTGAGCACCACGTCGGAGGGCTGGCGGGCGGCCCAGTCCTCCAGCGGCTGCTCCAGCAGCTGGGAGTGGCGGCAGCCGTACCAGAAGAACTCGACCACCTCCCGGGTGCCCTTCTGGTGCACCGGCTGGGGGTGGGCGAGCGGGACGTAGGCGCCTTCGGCCTGGGCCGGGGCGCCGGCCAGACCGCCGGCGAGGGAGAGCAGCAGGACGGCGGCGCGAGCAGCGGTTTTCATACCGGCACCGTGCCAGCCGCTGCGCCGGGCCTCCACCCGACATCCCGTCATTCGCCCGATCGGATCAGCCGATCCCCCCGCCAGGGTACGGCGGCCCTGCGGGGCGGGCCGCGGCGCGTGCGTGTCCGAAGCATCCGATCAGGCGTCAACTCCCGTACACCACACCACTGGTACGGGTGGTGCGGGTTGGACCGGGCACCCCGTCGCTGGCCAGGATGGCGGGATGGCGCGGGCGGCCAGCCGCCCCGCGAACACCCCCTCCCCGCCGTACACACCTGGAGTGAGAGCCGTGCTGAAGGGCTTCCGCAGCTTCCTGCTGCGTGGAAACGTGGTCGACCTGGCGGTCGGCATCGTGATCGGGGCGGCCTTCACCGCTGTGGTCACCGGTTTCGTCACGGCGTTCCTCACGCCGCTGATCGGCGTCGCGACGGGCGCCGTGGGCGACTTCTCCAAGGAGTCCTTCGAGGTGGGCGGCACCACCTTCCCCTACGGCGCCTTCCTCAACGCGGCGATCAGCTTCGTGACGGTCGCCGCGGTGATCTACTTCGCCGTGGTGCTGCCGGTGACCAAGCTGCAGGCCCGGTTCGACAAGCCCAAGGACGCGGTCGCCAAGGTGGACTGCCCGCAGTGCCTGAGCCGCATCCCGGCGGCGGCCGTGCGCTGCTCGTTCTGCACCTCCGAGGTCTCCGGCCTGCCCGGATTCCCTGCTCAGGCGGTCCAGCACAGCTGAGGGCGCGCGCGGGAGTGCGCTCCCCGGCGTGGGAGCGCGCTTTCCCAGCAAGTTCGCAGATTGTCCGGAAAGCGCCGCCGATATGTCCGGTCTCCGGGTATTGGGGAGGTTTGCGCCGGCGAAGAGTACGTAAACATCTCGAACTGCCACCCCTCCCAGTCTCCTCAGGGGCGCATTCTGGGCTTACGGTATGCCCCATGACCTCGCCCCGCTCCTACGACGGAGTCGGCTACTACCCTCCGTCTTTCTCCTCGGGCACGCCCATCTACGACAGTCTGGTCGCAGAGCGCGGTGTTCCGCAGATCGCTCCGATCAATGTGCCGGCCGCCCTGCCGCCGGCCCCCTCGAACTCCTACGCCTCGGCCATGGAGTCGACCAGCCTCCTTCCGGCCCTTCCTCCGGCCCGCCTCGCCCTGGGCCCCGGCACCGGCGGCTACCCCGCCCCGCAGGCACCCGCCGGCTACCCGGCGCCCGGCTTCGTGCCGGGTCAGCGGATGGGCACCGCGCCGCTGCCGCCCGGCTACCCGCAGCCGGCCGCGCCGCAGGGCTGGGACCAGCAGACCGGCCAGTTCCGCCCGGCCGCCCCCGGCGGCCCGGCGCCGATGGCCCCGGTCCGGCCACTGCCGCCGCAGCAGTTCTTCCAGCAGCAGCAGCCTCCGCAGCAGCAGTTCGGCCAGGGCCAGTTCGGGCAGGGCCAGTTCGCCCAGCCGGCCGCGCCGCAGCAGCAGTACCCGCAGCAGCAGTCCTACCCGGGGCAGGCCTACTGACCCGAGGCGGGAAACGGTCTGACGACCGAGGGGGACGGTCATCCACGGACCGCCCGGTGTGCCGCACGGCGGCCCCGGGCGGTCCGCGCATCTGCACCCTGCGCAGACTGGCAGGATGGAGGGCATGCCAGAGCTGCGCGGACTCCACCGATACCCCGTCAAGTCGATGTACCGGCAGAGCCCGAGCGAGGCCGTCGTCGAGCCCTGGGGCCTGCGCGGCGACCGGCGCTGGATGGTGGCCCGTCCGTCCGGACTCGCGGTGACCCAGCGCGACCTGCCCGCCCTGGCCCTGTTCCGCGCCGAGCCCGAGGAGGACGGCGCACTCCAGCTCACCGCACCCGACGGGCGCACCCTGCGGGTCCCGGCCCCCGAGCCCGGGCAGCCGGCCACCCCCGCCCAGGTCTTCCGCAGCCACTTCACCGCCACCGAGGCCGAGGAGAAGGCCCAGCGCTGGCTCCGCGAGGTCCTGGACGACGAGGAGTTGCGGCTGCTGCACCTCGCCGACCCGCTGGCCCGCACCATCGACCCGGTCTTCAGCGAGCCCGGCGAGACCGTCAGCATGGCCGACGGCTTCCCGCTGCTGGCCGTCACCTCCGCCTCGCTGGCCGCGCTGAACGACTGGCTGGCCGCCGGCGGCGGCGAGGCCCTGCCGGTCAGCCGGTTCCGCCCCAACGTGGTGGTCGACGGCACCGAGGCCTGGGAGGAGGACGGCTGGCGCCGGGTCAGGATCGGCACCGTCACCTTCCGCGCCGTCAAGCTCTGCGGCCGCTGCGTGGTCACCACCACCGACCAGGAGAGCGGCGAGCGCCGGGGCGCCGAGCCGCTGCGCACCCTGCAGAAGCGCCGACGTTTCGATCAGAAGGCGGCCTTCGGCGTCAACTTGGTACCCGAGCGACCCGACGGGGTGACGGGGTCCGCGCTCGGCACGCTGCGGCTTGGCGACGAGGTCACCGTGCTGGCCCGCGGCGACCGGCTGCCGGCCGCATAGTCCAGGACCACTCGTCCGGGCACGCTACCGTGGGCCGACGGAAGCAGGACCCGAGCATCGGAAGGCGGGGCACCGAGCGTCATGACTGAGCACAGGGTCCGGGTCACGCAGGACAGCGGCTCCCGCTGGCGGCGGCGCGCCGGGGAGTACGCGACGCTGACCGAGGCGCTGGCCGCCGCCGAGCCGGGCGACACCGTCACCGTGCGCCCGGGCGTCTTCCGGGAGAACGTCCTGGTGGACAAGCCGGTCACGGTCCTGCCGGCCGAAGGCCCGGGCACGGTGCGGATCGACCCGCCCTCCGGCACCGCGCTGACCGTGACGGCCGGCGCCACCGTGCGCGACCTGGTGCTGGAGGGCTACGACTCCTCCTGCGCCACCGTCCGGATCGCCGGCCCGACGGCCACCGCCACGCTGATCGGCTGCCGGGTGGACGGCCACGCCGCGGTCGGCATCGAGGTCGGCGACCGGGCCGAGGTGCTCTTCACCGGTTGCACCGTCAGCAACCCCTCGGGCCTGGGCCTGCGGCTGCGCGGGGCGGCGGTGGCCCGGTTCGAGGAGTGCGAGGTGGCCGCTGCCGGCCAGGCGGGGCTGGCGGTGCTGGAGGGCTCCAGCGCGCGGCTGCACCGCAGCCGGCTGCACCACGCGGCCGGCGCCGGTGTGCTGCTGAGCGACGCGGGCAGCCTGGCCGAGCTGACCGGCTGCGAGATCTACGAGATCCGCGGCAGCGGGGTGCAGGCCGAGTCCCGGGCGCTGGGCCGGCTCACCGACTGCGAGATCCACCGCACCACCGGCAACGGGCTGACCCTGGACACCGAGGCCGAGCTGGAGCTGCTCGACTGCCGGCTGCACGACCTGCCGGAGAACGCAGCCGACCTGCGCGGCCGCTCCACCCTGACCCTGGAGCGCAGCACCATCCGCTCCTTCGGCCGCGGCGCGCTCTCGGTCTGGGACGCCGGCACGACGGTCTCCGCCACCGGCTGCGGCATCGAGGACAGCACCGGCGACTACCCGGCGATCTGGGTCAGCGACGGCGCCCGGCTGACCCTGACCGACTGCGCGCTGCACGACCTGCCGGACGCGCTCTTCGTGCTGGACCGGGACTCCCGGGCCACCGTGACCGACACCTCCTTCAGCCGGATCCGCAGCTCGGCGGTCTCGGTCAGCTCCGGCGCCACCGTGGAGCTGGCCCGCTGCCGGGTGCAGGAGGCCGGCACCGGGCTCTGGTTCCGCGACCACGGCAGCGGCGGCACGCTGACCGACTGCGAGATCTCCGAGGTGGCCACCGGGGTGATCGTCACCAAGGGCGCCGACCCGGTGCTGCGCGGCTGCGTGGTGCGGGGCAGCGCGGAGGCGGCGGTCTACGTCTCGGCGCAGGGGCGCGGCACCTTCGAGGAGTGCCGGGCGCTGCAGGGCAAGGGCTTCGGCTTCCACGTGATCGACGGCTGCCGCACCGTGCTGACCCGCTGCCGGGCCGAGCAGAACCGCCGGGCCGGCTTCGAGTTCTCCGAGCCGGGCCCGCTGGCCGAGGGCTGCACCTCGGACGACGTGGCGCCGGCCCCGGCGCCGGAGACCGTCCCCGTGCAGCGCACCGCCCAGCTCACCACGGCCGGCCCGCCGCTGGTGGCGCCGCCGCAGATCGCGCCGATCCCGGACTGCCGGCCGGCCGACGAGGCGCTGGCCGACCTGGACGCGCTGATCGGCCTGGCCACCGTCAAACAGGAGGTGCGCACCCTGATCGACCTGATCTCGGTCGGCCGCCGGCGCCGGCAGGCCGGGCTGAAGGCGCCCTCGCTCCGCCGCCACCTGGTCTTCACCGGCTCCCCCGGCACCGGCAAGACCACGGTGGCCCGGCTCTACGGCGAGATCCTGGCCGCGCTCGGGGTGCTGCAGCGCGGCCACCTGGTCGAGGTGGCCCGGGTGGACCTGGTCGGCGAGCACATCGGCTCCACCGCGATCCGCACCCAGGCCGCGTTCGACCAGGCCAGGGGCGGGGTGCTGTTCATCGACGAGGCCTACACGCTGGCCCCGGAGGACGGCGCCCGGGACTTCGGCCGGGAGGCGATCGACACCCTGGTCAAGCTCATGGAGGACCACCGGGACGAGGTGGTGGTGATCGTGGCCGGCTACACCGCCGAGATGGAGCGCTTCCTGGCCGCCAACCCGGGTATCTCCTCGCGCTTCTCACGCACCGTCGCGTTCCCCGACTACTCGGACGCGGAGCTGCTGGAGATCGCCCGCACCCAGTGCGTGGAGCACGAGTACCAGCTGGCCGAGCCGACCGCCCAGGCGCTGCTGGCGCACTTCGCCACCCTGCACCGCGGTCCGACCTTCGGCAACGGGCGGACGGCGCGGCTGGTCTTCGAGACCATGGTGGAGCGGCACGCGATGCGGGTGGCCCAGCTGCCGAATCCGTCCACCGAAGACCTCCAACTGCTGGTCCCGGCCGACCTCCCGCTCCCGCACCCCGTGTCAGGCGTGGCAGGATGATCCCATAGGTACAGACATCCCATGGATCCCCGGAACGGATCCCTAGAGAGGCGGGGCGGAGTACGTGGCCGACAACAGCAACCTGCTGGCCGAGCAGCGCCGGGCACTGATCCTGGACGAGGTGCGCAGGCGGGGCGGGGTCCGGGTCAACGAGCTGACCCGGCGGCTGAACGTCTCCGACATGACCATCCGGCGCGACCTGGACGCACTGGCCAAGGTCGGCGCGATCGAGAAGGTGCACGGCGGGGCGGTGCCGGTCGAGGAGGCCCGCACCCACGAGCCCGGCTTCGAGGCGAAGTCCTCCCTGGAACTGACCGCCAAGGAGGAGATCGCCCGGGCGGCGGCCGCGCTGGTGACGCCCGGCAGCGCGATCGCGCTCTCCGGCGGCACCACCACCTTCGCCCTGGCCCAGCACCTGGTGACGGTCGGTCAGCTGACCGTGGTGACCAACTCGGTCCGGGTGGCCGACGTCTTCGAGCGGGCCCAGCGCCAGGGCGAGGCGGGCGGCACCACGGTGGTGCTGACCGGCGGGGTGCGCACCCCCTCGGACTCGCTGGTCGGGCCGGTGGCGGACCGGGCGATCCGCTCGCTCCACTTCGACCTGCTCTTCCTGGGCGCCCACGGGCTCTCCTCGGAGGCCGGGCTCTCCACCCCGAACCTGGCCGAGGCGGAGACCAACCGGAACTTCGTCTCCTCCGCCCGCCGGGTCGTGGTGGTCGCCGACCACACCAAGTGGGGCGTGGTCGGGCTCTCCACCTTCGCCGAGCTTGCCGAGGTGGACACCTGGGTGACCGACTCGGCGCTCGGCGACGAGGCGGCCGAGGCCGCCCGGGAGTACGTCCGGGACCTGGTGCTCGCCTAGGCCTCCGGCCAGTCGGCGCCGGCCAGGTAGGCCTCCAGCGCCTGCAGGTGCGGGGCGATGTCGAGCCGCTGCTCGGCCAACCAGGCATCGGAGTAGTACTTGTCGAGATAGCGGTCACCCGGGTCGCAGATCAGGGTGACCACGCTGCCGCGCTCGCCACGCTCGCGCATCTCCGCGCTGATCCGCAGGGCGCTCCACAGCCCGGTGCCGGTGGAGGCGCCGGCCTTCTTGCCGAGCACCCGCTCCAGCACCCGGATCGCCGCGATCGAGGCGGCGTCGGGCACCTTCATCATCCGGTCGATCGCGCCGGGCACGAAGCTGGGCTCCATCCGGGGCCGCCCGATGCCCTCGATCCTGGATCCGCCGGAGCAGACCGCCTCCGGGTCGTGGCGCACCCAGCCGTCGAAGAAGCAGGAGTTCTCCGGGTCGGCGACGCAGATCCGGGTGTCGAACTGCTGGTAGTGCACGTAGCGGGCGATGGTGGCCGAGGTGCCGCCGGTGCCGGCGGTGGCGACGATCCAGCTCGGCTCGGGGTGCGGCTCCAGGCTCAGCTGGGCGAAGATCGACTCCGCGATGTTGTTGTTGCCACGCCAGTCGGTGGCCCGCTCGGCGTAGGTGAACTGGTCCATGTAGTGCCCGCCGGTCTCGGCGGCCAGCCGGGCCGAGGTGCCGTACACCTCGGCCGGGTCGTCCACGAGGTGGCAGCTGCCGCCGTGGAACTCGATCAGCTCGATCTTGGCCTTGCTGGTCGAGCGGGCCATCACGGCGATGAACGGCACCCCGATCAGCTGGGCGAAGTACGCCTCGGAGACGGCGGTGGACCCGCTCGACGCCTCGATCACGGGCTTGCCCGGGTGGATCCACCCGTTGCAGAGCGCGTAGAGGAAGAGCGAGCGGGCCAGCCGGTGCTTGAGGCTGCCGGTGGGGTGGGTGGACTCGTCCTTGAGGTAGAGGTCGATCCCCCACTCCGCCGGGAGCGGGAACCGCAGCAGGTGGGTGTCCGCGGAGCGGTTGTTGTCGGCCTGGACCTTGCGGACGGCCTCCTTCAACCAGCGGCGGTACTCGAGGTCGGTGCGGTCCACGTCCATGGCGTCCATGTGAACCATTGTAACGGAAAGTAATCGTTACAGCGGGCACAGCTTCCGCTTATGGGCGCCGGTCTTCCCTCGGCTCCGTCAGCACGTCGCGGCGGGCGCGGTACTCCTCCTCGTCGATCTCACCGCGGGCGTACCGCTCGCCGAGGACCGTCAGCGCACCGGGGCCGTGGTGGCCGGGACCGTAGGGGCCGATGGGACCGCACCAGCCGGCCCGCCGCCGCCAGACGGTGCGGCGCAGGACGGCGAAGACGACCACCAGGAAGATCAGCCAGAAGAGCGGAAAGAACAGGAACCAGGGGTGCCAGGCGTGGTCGGCCAGCACCGCCGAGGCAGTGGCGTACATGGGGATCCATCTCCTTGCTCACGGCCCGGCCTCCACCGGACCCGTCCCCGTCAGACTCCCGCTGCGGGGCGGCTCGGGCGTCGTCCCGGCGGCGGCAGTCGGCGTACCCCACGGGGAGTAGGCGGAGTGGAGGGCGGTCAGCCTTGGGGACCGCAGGCGGCCCAGACCCGCTTGCCGATGCCGTCCCGGGGGCCGCAGCCCCACTCCAGCGCCAGTTGCTCCACCAGCCAGAGGCCCCGGCCGGATTCGGCCTCCAGCCCGACGGTACGCGGCTGCGGCAGCGCCTCGCTCGCGTCGTGCACCTCGATGTGCAGCAGCCCGGGGGCGAGGTCGAAGCGGACGTTGACCAGCTTGTCCGTCTCCGCGGTGCCGCCGTGCAGGACGGCGTTGGCCACCAGCTCGCTCACCACCAACTCGCCGGTCTCGACGTACAGTCCGCCGTCGGGCCGACAGGCGAGGAAGGCGCGCAGCGCGGCCCGCGCCACCGCCGCCGAGCGCGGGTGGCGGGGCAGCCAGCCCGACCATCCGGTCTCGGTCACGACGGGCGGCCGGTCGAACCAGCGCTCTTCCTCGTCCTCCTCCGACTCGGGTTCGAACGAAAGGGCGGTAACGTCCCGCATGTCGACCTGCTTTCTCACGCCGGGGGTTTGTCGTACTTTCTCGGCGTCCGACTTTTGAAGCTGATTGCCGTGCGCCCAGCGGATATTGACGATCCGTGAGAAAAAGGTGCCTTGTCCGCCTTACTCTTTGGGGGTGAACCACGTCCCCACCGCGTGTGGGAAGAGGGAGGCTGCACGTGGGAGCCAAATCCAGGCCGCTGACGCCCGATCGTTCCGTCCGCCACCTGTTCGGCTTCGAGGTCCGCCGCTACCGCGAGGCGGCGAACATGAGCCTGGAGGGCCTGGCGAGGGTGGTGCGGTACAGCAAGTCGCACCTGTCACGCATCGAGGCGGCGGAGGTGATGATCCCGGAGGAGCTGCCGCCGATGCTGGACGCGGCGTTCGGGACGGACGGGCACTTCGTCAACCTGTACCAGCATGCGCGGAACGAGATTCATCCGGAGCCGTTCCGGCAGCGGATGGAAATCGAGGCGCGGTCGCGATTGATTCAGGAGTACGTGTGTCAGGTCGTTCCGGGACTTCTGCAAACTGAGGACTACGCACGAGCGCAGTTCCGTGCTGGGAATCTCAAGCTAAGTGGTGATCAGCTCGAAGGGCTCGTCATCGCCCGGATGAGCCGTCAGGAACTGCTGCGGGCAGATCCGCCGCCCGAGTACTCCGCCATCCTCGACGAAGCCGTTCTGCGCAGGCCCTTCGGTGGGCCGAGTGTCATGCGGGCGCAGCTCGAACGCCTGGCAAACATGACCCTCACCTCCCATACCGTCATCCAGGTCATGCCGTTCGACCGCGGCCCGTACTACATGGTGGGCGGCTCGCTCACCCTCCTGACCACGGCTGACGGGGGTCAAGTCGCTTGGGAGGAGAGCATCACGACCGGAACGCTGCTGGAGGATCGGAGCGTTGTTGCCGCCCGGCTCCGCGCATACGATCTCCTCAGGGCCTGTGCCCTGTCGCCGAGCGAGTCGGCGGCCTTCATCCGGTCCATCATGGAGGCACTGCCAGAATGAGCACCACCCTCAACCTCTCCCGGGTGGAGTGGGTCAAGTCCTCGTACAGCAGCAACGGCGGGGCTCAGTGCATCGAGTGGGCGCCTCGCGCCGCCACCACCGGCGCCGTCCCCGTCCGCGACAGCAAGGACCCCCACGGGCCTTCCCTGGTCTTCACCTCCACCGCCTTCACCGCGTTCGTCGCCGGCGTCAAGAGCGGCGAGTTCGGCACCGTCTGAGCCACGCCCACCCGAGAGCCCCGGCCGGAACCTCCCCGCCGGGGCTTCGGCGTTCCACAACTCCATTGTCCGGTAACGGCATTTCCTCGTCACGTTGCGGGACATACGATCCGCTCACGACACCGGCACCCTGGAGGCCCACCGATGCCGAACACGATCCCCGATCTGTCCGCACTCAAGTGGATCAAGTCCTCCCACAGTGGCAACGGCGGAGCCAACTGTGTAGAGGTCGCCCCGGCAACCGGTTCCCGACCCCCTGACCACCAGTTACAGAACCGTTGACGATCCGTCACCTCCACCGCAGTACGCTTCCGGTGCCAGGGCGGAGAGACGCATCCGCCCTGCCCGAGGGTGGGGAGAACACCAATGGACGCGGAGCTGATAGCACTCGCCACGACGGCCGGCACGGCGGTCGCCCAGGCCGTCGGCACCGACGCCTGGCACGGCTTCCGCACCGCAGCGGCCCGGCTGTTCCGTCGCGGTCACGCTCCCGAGGCCGAGCAGCAGACCGCCCTCGTCCGGCTGGACCGCACCGCGACCGACCTCGCGAACGCCCAGCCCGAGGCCGCCGGCCAGGCCCGCACCGACATCGCCGCCTCCTGGCGCACCCGCTTCCAGGACCTGCTGGCCGACGCGCCCGCCACCGACCTCCCCGAGATCGCCGACCAGTTGCGCGCGCTGATCGCCCTCGCCGAGCAGGCCCGGGGCGCTGCCACGGCCGGCGACAACAGCATCGTCATCGGCGGCGACACCCAGGTCACCGCCTCGAACAACTCGGTCGCCGGCGTGAACGTGACGATGGGCAACGTGACCTTCGGAAACCCTCTCCCGCCGGGCCCGGCCAACGGCTGACCGCGCCCGGGGGCGCCCCCGCCGCCTACGTCATGGCGGAGCGGGCCTACTTCGCCGCCACACCACCGCCGCCCACGGGCTGGCAGCCCGTCCGCGTGGGCACCGCACCGGCTCTTGCCTCCGCCTTCCAGCAGCGCCCCGACCTGCGCGAACGGATCGACCAGGCCCGGGCCACGCACTCCACCGTCGTCCTCACCCAGGTGCTCTCCGGCGGCGGCGGGGTCGGCAAGACCCAGTTCGCGGCCGACTACGCCCACCGGGCCCACACCACCGGCATCGACGTCATCGTCTGGATCAACGCCGCCGAGACCCAACAGGTGATCACCACCTACGCCACGGCGGCCCAGCACGTCCAGGCGCCGGGCGCCTCGGGCCAGGATCCCGAGACGGACGCCCGCGCCTTCCTCCGCTGGCTGGCGACCACGAACCGCACCTGGCTCGTCGTGCTCGACGACCTCACCGACGTGCGAGGCTGCGAACCGTGGTGGCCGCAACCGCCGTCCGCCACGGGCAACGGCCGGGTGCTGGCCACGACGCGACGCCGCGACGCGCTGGTCTCGGGGCACGGCCGCGCCGTGATCGACGTCAGCACGTACACCGAGGCCGAGGCCTTGGCGTACCTGAGCGACCGCTTCGCGGGCGCCGGGATGGACCACCTGCTGGACGAGGAGACCGGTGCGGTCATCGACGAACTGGGACAGCTCCCCCTCGCCCTCGGGCATGCGGCCGCCTACATGATCAACGAGCAGGTCGCGTGTGCCCGCTACCTCGCCCTGCTCACCGAGCGCCGCTCCAGCCTGCAGACCCTGCTCCCGCCGGAGGCCGACACCGAGGGCTACGGCCGCCAGGTCACCGCCTCACTGCTGCTCGCCCTGGACGCGGCCCAGCAGCGCGAGCCGGTGGGCCTCGCCGTCCCGGCGCTGCGCCTCGCTGCTCGTCTGGACCCGGCGGGGCATCCGGAGAGCCTGTGGAGCACCGAGGCGGTCACCGGGTACCTGACGGAGCTACGGACCGTGCCCCAGGAGCGTCCCGTCAGCCCGGAGGAGGCCCGGGCGGTGCTACGCCTCCTGCACCGCTACGCGCTCGTCACCCTCAACCCCAAGAACGGCCACCGTGCGGTCCGGGTCCATGCTTTGACGGCCCGTGCGGCGCGCGAGACCACTCCTGCGGCCGATACCCGCGCAGCCGTACGGGTGGGCGCAGACGCGCTCTTCGAAATCTGGCCCGAAGAGGACTACTCCGACTTCAATCTCGCGGCCGTCCTCCGTGCCAACACCGAAGCACTGGCCGCCGAGGCTGGCGACGACCTTTGGCAGCCCGACGGCCACCCGGCCCTGTACCGGATGGGAAAGAGCCTTCTGCAGGCCGGCCTCGACACTGCCGCAGTCAGCTACTGGCACGTCATCGCCGGCGACGCCCAACGCTTGCTGGGCCAAGAGCACGCCGACAGCCTCAGCGCCCGGAGCCTCCTCGCCTTCTCCTACTGGCAAGCGCGCCGAACCGACGACGCGATCACCATAGAGGAGCAAGTCCTGGCCGATTACGAGCGAATGCTCGGCCCCAAGCACCCCAACGCCCTCACCGCCCGTACCAACCTCGCCGCCTCGTATCGGCGAGCAGGCAGAACCGATGAGGCGATCACACTGCTGGAGCAGGTCCTCGCCGACCGCGAACGGATACAGGGCGACAAGCACCCCAGCACCATCACGGCCCGGGCCAACCTCGCCGCTTGCTATTGGCAGGTGGGCAGAACCGATGAAGCGATCACCATCGACGAGCAAGTCATCATCGACCGCGAACGGTTTCTCGGCCACAAACACCCCAGCACCATCCTGGCCCGGGCCAACCTGGCCGCCTGTTACCGGCAGGCAGGCAGAACCGGCGAAGCGATCACACTGCTGGAGCAGGTTCTCGCGGATTACGAACAGCAACTCGGCCACGAACACCCCGACACGCTCAATGCCCGTACCGTCCTGGCTGCCTATCACCAGCAGGCAGCCGCTGTGCGCAAGCCCTGGTGGCGCAGCATCTTCCGCTAGCCCCCTCCACCATCTAGATCCGGGTGGCGATCTCCACCGCCGCCCAGAACAGCAGCGCCACTGTCGCCAGCTTCAGCACCAGCGTGACCGCCTTGTGCACCGTCTTCCCGGTCCCCGCCCGGTCCTTCGTCGCGATCAGCACCGTGTCGCCCCCGTCGCCCGCCTGCGGCTCGGGCTTCTGGCCGGAGAGCGTGCCGAGTACGGCGAGCCCGATGCCGAGGAGCAGCACGTAGTAGCCGAGGAAGAGGTGCAGGGACAGGTGCCGCGCGGCGGCCACGGCCTCCGGGCCGTTGCCGTACTTGGCCAGGAACCCCTGGACGTTGGCCTTCAGCAGCGGGCCCGTCGCCCAGTTCTTCGGCAACTGCTGCACGAAGACGACCAGTTGCACCAGCGGGATCACGCTGCCCAGCGAGGCCAGTCCCCTGCGCACGGCCCAGGACGGGTTCTTGCTGGTGGCGACGGCGGTCAGCAGCGCCATCAGCACCAGCGCGGTGCTCGTCACGTACATCACGGCCGCCGGGATGTGCACCGGCGCACTGGCCCCGGCGGCCGCCTCGGCGGGGCCGTTGTACCAGTGCGCATACTGGTGCACCACCTGGCCGTTGACGGTGAGGGTGTCGCTCGAGCCCACGTCGATCGAGCCGTGCGGTCCGACCGTCGTCGGGTCGAAGATGAGCACGTGCCATGGCACGAACCAGCCGATCAGCAGCACCACCGCTCCGGCGGCCATGAGGCGCGCCCGCGTCTTGCGCCGGAGTTTGAAGACCCGGGCGATCTGGTCCTCGGGCTTCAACTGCTTGATGACGTCCTTGGCGAGCAGCGCGGAGACGGCCTCCACCGGATTCGGGTGGTCCGACGTGCTCGGGTGCGGGGTGGGCGCGGGATCGTGTCCGGGGGCCGGGTGGGGGCCGTGCGAGGTGTCCGGCACGGGGTGCGGGCCCGGGATGTCCTGGTCGATGTGGTGGGTGCTGTGGCCGAAGAACATGCCCACCAGGCCGAGCAGTGTCGGTGCGAGCTGCGCGAACTTCTGCGCCCGCTCCGATCTGCGCGAGGTGCCGCCCGCTTCGGGTCTTCGGCCGCGCTTCTCGCTCATCCGTGTTCTCGCCTTCCGCTGCGGCAGGGTAGCGTCCTGAGCTGGGCGGTCGACGTCGCCGGGCCGCGATCCGCGACGGAGCCCAACCACCCGACCCGTCGCCCCGGAGGCCGAATGACCGAGCAGCAGCAGGACCTCGGAACCCAACTACCCTTCCGGGAAGGCAAATACGCGAGGGTCGAGCGCGAGCGGCGGTTCCTCCTCGCGAGCCCGCCCGCGCTCGACAGCGCCACGGCCGTCCGCCGGGTCACCGACCGCTACCTCGACGGCACCCGCCTGCGCCTGCGCCTGGTCGAACTGCGGGACAGCGGTGGCGTCGAGTTGAAGCTCACCCAGAAGGTCGCCGCCGACCGGCCGGGCCCGGTCCAGGGCCTGATCACCAACATCTACCTCTCCCCGGACGAGTACGACCGGCTCCTCGCCCTCCCGGCCGCCACGCTCCGCAAGACCCGCTACAGCTTCCCGCCCCTGGGTGTCGACGTCTTCGACGCCCCGCTGCACGGCCTGGTGCTCGCCGAGGCCGAGTTCGACTCGGACGAGGAGGCCTCGGCCTTCCCCCCGCCGCCCGGCACCCTCGCCGAGGTGACCGACGACCCGCGCTTCACCGGCGGCCGCCTGGTCCGCACCGAGCGGCCCGAACTGCTCGTCTGGCTCGCCGAGTTCGTGGTGTCACCCTGATCAGTCGAGACCCAGGCCGATGATCTCCTCCCCGGGCGGGCAGCGGTACACCAGCTCCGCCGCCCCGCCCGTCGGCCGCACCGCCACCACGAACCGCCCACAGTCCCCCGGTTCGCCGTCGAACGCCACCTCGACCCACAGCTCCTCGCCGCACACCGCCCCACCCGCCACACGTGGCGGGCCGGCCTCGCCGCAGACCTCGCCCAGCAGCTTGCCGATCCGCCGGCCGGACCACCGGCGGCGCTCCGGATCGGCGATATGCAGCCGCCCCCTCGCGCCGAGCAGGACGACCCGCCCCTCGTGCACGTGCGGCCCGCCAGCCACACCGTCGAAGACCCAGCGGCTGCGGTACCAGGGCACCCGGCCGCCGGGGCCGAGCGCGTGCAGGGCGGTGTCCTGCCACAGGTAGCCGCTCTCGCTGATCGCCGTCGTCATCCCGGGCACCGCGGCCACCCGGAGGAAGTACTCCGGCGGCTCGCGGTCCCAAGTCGACGACAGCAGACCGCGCCCGGGCCGCAGGCTCGCGGGAGCCGGCCCGCCCACCGCGGTCAGCGCGCCGGTACCGAGGTCCAAGCAGCCCAGCACCGCCCCGCCCGCCAACCGCTTGCCGCCCACCACCAGGCCGCCGTCCACCGCCGGCGCGACGGACAGCACCAGGATCCCGGGCAGTGCGATCGGCTCCGACCAGGCATCGGCGTCAACCGGCCTGGTCCACAGCGTCGTTCCGCCGTCCTCCCCTCGCCTCGCCACCCGCGCCACGGCCAGCCCGCCGTCGAGGGCGGAAAGGCTCACCGCGTGCGAAGCCACCCCTGGCGGGAGCGAGAGCTCCACCGCCCCGCCCGTCACCGGGAACCGCCAAGCCGACTGGTGCTCCCCGGTGTTCCGCACCGCCAGCACCGACCCGGACGGCGCCGCCGTGGTCATCCCGACCGCCGGCACCCGCTGCCCCGGGATCTCCCACTCCGGCATCTCCAGGAGCCCGCTGACCCCCTCGCGGCTCAGCCGGCCGACCCGGACCGCCTGCCCCTCCCGCAGGGCCACCGGCAAGCCGCCGCACCGCGCACCACCGTTGCCGGTCGACTGCCGCATCATCAGCTCCTCATGCCCGGAGCCACCGGAACGACGCCATCCCGGGTCGTCACCAGCAGCCCACCCGCCACCACGGCCGCTCCCGCAGGCCCGCCGCGCTCCTTTTCGCACCGACGAGTTGATCATTCGCGACCGCCCGCAGCGCGTCAACCCGGAACCGGGCCACCTAAAACCGGTTGCCGGAGTACACGGCCATGCGTCTACTGATCTGCCATGACCGCCATCACCGACACCATGCGCAGCACCTTCCGCGAGCAGGGTTACCTCGTGGTGCCCGGAGTGCTCGGCGAATCCGAACTCGCCGCGGCCCGGGCCGAGGTGGCGGCCCTGCTCGACGCCGAGCCCGCACCCGAGGGGCACGTCGGGCCGTACGCCCTCTGGCCGCGCTTCGACCAGCCGGACCCCCACCCCCTGCTCGACCTCTACCGCCGCTCCGGCATCGTCGACCTTGCCGAGCAGCTCCTGCACCCCGGACTCGGCCGCCGCGAGCCGGACTTCGCCCAGCTGGCCACCACCGTCCCGCCCTGGCCCCACCGGCCCGGCGGCCCGCACGTGGACGGCCTCACCCCCGGCGAACCGGACGGCCGCCCCGGCACCTTCTCCCTCCTCGCCGGCCTCTGGCTCACCGACCACCGGCTGCCCGACCGCGGCAACCTCTGGGTCTGGCCCGGCACCCACCTGCGGTTCGGCGCCTACCTGGCCGAGCACGGCGCCGACGCCCTGGGCCGGGTCGAGGAGTTGGGCCCCGGCCCGTACCCGCGCATCGAGCTCGGCGAGCCGACCCAGGCGACCGGCCCGGCGGGCAGCGTCCTCTTCGCGCACTACCTCCTCGCGCACAACATCGGCAACCACGACGGTGCGGCGGGCGATCCGCGCCGCGAGACGGTCTACTACCGCCTGCACGCGGCCGGCCACCGCAAGCGCTGGCGGGAGGCGGTCACCGATCCGCTGCTGGAGTTCCGCTCGGCGGCAGTCCGGTAACGGCGCTGGCGGTTGACGCGGCGTCAGTCAGCTGGTCAGCCGCCCGCAGTAGGCTGCCCGGACAGGGGATGGGCGAGCGCGTCCACCCGCCGAACGCTGGGGAGTGGACGTTGGATCCGGAGCTGACAGCCCTGGCCGGCACGGCCGGCACGGCGATCGCCCAGGCCGTGGGCACCGACGCCTGGCACGGCCTCCGCGCGGCAGCGGCCCGGGTCTTCCACCGCGGGCACGCTCCCGAAGCCGCCCAGCAGACGGCGTTGGACCGGCTGGACCGCAGCTCGGCCGAGCTGGAGCGCGTCGAGCCCGGCGCCACCGAGCGGGCCCGCGGCCAGGTCGCCTCCTCCTGGCAGACCCGCTTCCGGGATCTGCTCGAGGAGCTCGACGAGGCCGACCGCCACCAAGTCGCCGCCCAGCTGCGCGAGCTCGTCGCCCTGGCCGGGCGCAGCGGCGGCACCTCGGCCGGCGACGACAGCATCGTCATCAAGGGCGACGTGCGGATCGAGGCCCGGGAGAGCTCGGTGGCCGGCGTGAACGTCACGATGGGCGACGTGACCTTCGGAACCCCTCCCCCGCCGGGCGCGAACCAGGGCTGACGGCACCCGGCACCGACCACGTCGAGGCTCTGCGCCGCAGCGCGTGGCGGCAGGATGCGCATCTCCCTGCCGGGCTCCCTGGCGTCGCGGTAGCCTGGATGGCCTCCAGCCAAGGAGAACTGATGAACCGTCTGGGATACCCGTCCTGGTCCATCAACGGCCGCCGATGGGGTGACCTGCTGCACTACCCGCTCTGGCTGCGCGCCGTCGAGCGGATCGACGTGCCGGCGGGCGGGCTGGTGCCCGGGCCGTTGGACATCGCGGACCTGCCGGGGCCGAGCGCGGCGGAGGCCGACCCCGCGCTCGGCGACCAGTGGCGCGAGTGGTGGCAGGCGGCCGTCCTGGAGGCGTTCGCGCCGCGCGACGAGGAGCACCTGACCCTTCCCGGCGCGGGCGTGCGCGCGCCGGACTTCGACGACCTCCCGGACCCGCTGCGCGAACTGGCGCGCCGGCGCTGGGATCCGGCGCTGCTGCGCTGGCACGAGCCGGACGAGTTCGACGAGTCGGGTGCCCCGCGCAGCACCGCGCCGGACGGCGGCAAGCTGGACATCGAGGGCGATGTGGTCCGCGCGGTGGAGGCCGAGATCGGGCAGCGCGCCGAGCCGTTCGTCCTCTCGCTGCACTTTCTGGTGGTCGCCGACGAGGAGATCCGCCGGGCCGGCCCGCGCGAGTTCCTGGTGCCCGAGCGGCTGCGCGGCACCGAGCAGTACCGCCGCTGGCTGCACGGCCTGGTCCGGGCGATCGCCTAGCAACTGCCCTCGCTGTCGGACCCCGCCCGTATCGTGCCGCCATGGCATCCCTCACCGTTCCGCACCTGCGCCTCGAACCCTGGTCCGAGGGCGATCTGGACCTGCTCCGCCGGGCCAACACGCCGGAGATGACCGAATACCTGGGCGGCCCGGAGACCGAGGGGCAGCTCCTCGACCGACACCGGCGCTACCTCGATCCGGAGGCGAACGGAACCATGTTCCGGGTCGTGCTGCTCCCAGGGGGCGAGGTCGTGGGGTCGACGGGCTTCTGGGACCACGAGTGGGGCGGCGAGCCGGCCTACGCGACGGGGTACGGGATCCTGCCGGAGTTCCAGGGGCGGGGCCTGGCGGTGGCGACGACCCTGGCGGTCGTCGCCGAGGCCAGGGCGGACGGCCGGCACCGCTTTCTGCACGCCTTCCCCTCCGTCCACCACCTCGCCTCGAACGCGGTCTGCCGGAAGGCGGGGTTCGCCTTCGTCGAGGAGTGCGAGTTCGAGTACCCCAAGGGGCACTTCATCCGCTCGAACGTCTGGCGGATGGACCTCACGGCCGCCGCCGACCGGTAGCCCCGTAGGCTGACGGCCGGATCGGTGACGAACAGGGAGGGCGCACCATGGCCGGAGAGTTCGACGCGCACGAGCGGCGGATGTGGACGGGCGCGGCCCAGGCGTACGCGGAGAGCTTCGCGGCGCTGTGCGGTGCGACGGCCGGGGCGCTCCTGGACGCGGCCGAAGTCGGCGCCGGAACGCGGGTGCTGGACGTCGGCACCGGGCCGGGCACGGTCGCGGTGGCGGCGCTGGCCCGGGGTGCCGAGGTCGTGGCCGTGGACGCCGAGCCGGGCATGGTGGCGCTGGCCGCCGCGAACGCCCCGGGGGCCGGGGTGCGGCACGCGGTGCTGCCCGAGCTCCCCTTCCCGGAAGGCTCTTTCGACGCCGTGGTGGCCAACTTCGTGGTCAACCACGTGGAGGACCCGTGGGCGGCGCTGGCCGAGCTGCGCCGGGTGGTCCGTCCGGGCGGCCGGCTGGCGGTGACGATCTGGCACGACACCGGCAACCAGTCGATGTCCCTGTTCAACCTGGCGCTGGACGAGGCCGCGGTGGAGCGCCCGGCGCTCCCGACGCTGCCGGTGAACTTCGACCGCACCGCCGACGGGCTGCGCGGGCTGCTGGAGCAGGCGGGCTGGGCCGGGGTGGACAGCGGTGAGCTGGCCTGGACGCACCGGGAGGACCCGGAGGTCTGGTGGTCCGGCGTGGCCCGCGGCGTGGCCAACATCGGCCTGGTGGTGGCCGGGCAGACCCCCGAGGTGCGGGCCCGGATCAAGTCCGCCTACGACCGGCTGGCGGCCGAGCGGGTGGCGGCGGACGGACTGATCGACCTTCCCGCCGTGGCGGTGCTGGCCTCCGGGCAGCGCTGAGCCGCTCACCTCACATACCGCACCACCAGCAGCGCCTCGACGTCCCCGCCGACCGCCTCGTACAGGTGCGGCCCGTCCGCCGCCCAACTCCCGTGGCCGCCGGGCCCCACCAGCTCCGGGGCAGCCGCGCTGCCCACCCGCGCCGTGCCCGCGAGCACGATGATCCGCTCCGTGGTCCCGCTCGCGTGCGCGGCGGACTCCTGCACGGCGCCCGCCCGGATCCGCACCCGGTAGGTCTCCGTCACCGCGTCCGTGCCCTCGAACCGCTCCAGCAGCACAGCGTCCACCGCACGCCCGGAGAGCTCGGCCCGCAGCGCCGGGTCGTCCAGCACGGCGCTCAGCGGCACTTCGAGTGACGTGGTGAGGGCGTACAGCGTCTCCAGGGTGGGGTTGCGCCGGCCGGCTTCCAGTTCGGAGAGCGTGCCCTTGCCGATCCCGGCCCGGCGCGCCAGCTCCGACAGCGACAGCCCGCGCGCCGCGCGCAGCTCCCGCAACCGTGCGCCGACCCGAACGGCCAACTCCATCGCGCCCGTTCCCTTCCCGCAATCCGGTTGATCGGCGATCCCGCACCGCCTATCGTTCCATAAACAGAACGCCGAGCCAACCGAAGGCAGAGCCATGACCTCCGACCAACTCCCTGCCCGTGCCCAGCAGGTCGCCCACGCCCTCGCCGCCGCCGGCGCCGCCGGCCGGGTCCGCGAGCTGGCGGATGCCGCGCGCACGGCCGCCGCGGCCGCCGCCGCCCTCGGCTGCGAGGTGGGCGCGATCGCCAACAGCCTCGTCTTCCTCTCCGAGGACGAACCGGTGCTCGTGCTGACCAGCGGCCGCCACCGCGTGGACACCGCGGCGCTCGCCGAGCGCTGGGGGCGCGGCGAACTCCGGCGCGCGAGCCCGGAGCAGGTGCGCGAGGCGACCGGGCAGGCGATCGGCGGCGTGGCCCCGGTCGGCCACCCCCGCCGGCTCCCGACCGTGGTGGACGAGGCGCTGACGGAGTACCCGCAGGTCTGGGCGGCCGCGGGCACACCGCACACCGTCTTCCCGACCACCGCCGCCGAACTCCTCACCCTCACCGGCGGCCTGCTGCTCCCGGTCGCCGCGTGACGGGCGGGCTGACCGGCCAGGTCGCCCTGGTAACCGGCGGCTCGGCCGGCCTCGGCCGGGCCATCGCCGAGGGCCTGGCCGCCGCCGGCTGCACCGTCGTGGTGTCCGGCCGGTCCCCGGCGTCCTGTCACCGGGCGGCGGCCGGGATCGCCGCCCGCACCGGCGCCACCGCCGAGGGCCGGGCCTGCGACGTCACCGACGAGGACGGGCTGCGCACCCTGGTCCGGCAGACCGTCGACACCCACGGCCGACTGGATGTGCTGGTGACCAGCGCGGGCGTCCAGGCCCGGGGCGAACTGGCGGCACTCGACGCGGCCGCGCTGCGCCGCTGCCTGGAGGTCAACGTCATCGGCACCTTCCTCGCCTGCCAGGCCGCCGTACCGGTGATGCGGGCGGCGGGGTACGGCCGGATCGTCACCCTGGCGAGCGCGCTCGGGCTGGTCGGCGCGGCGGGGCGGGCGGGCTACGCGGCGAGCAAGGGCGCGGTGGTCCAGCTCACCCGCAGCCTCGGCGTCGAGCTGGCCGGCACCGGCATCTGCGTCAACGCCCTCGCACCCGGCCCGTTCCGCACCCCGCTGAACGAGGGCGTCGACAACGACCCGCACGTCCGCGCGTTCCTCGACCACCAGGTCCCGATGGGCCGTTGGGCCGACCCGGCCGAACTCGTCGGCGCCGCACTGCTGCTGGCGAGCCCGGCCGCCTCCTACCTCACCGGCGCGGTGCTCCCGGTGGACGGCGGCTGGACCGCGCACTAGGGGCCGGCCCGGTCAGATGGTCCAGTCGACCGGGTAGTGCACGACGGGGCTGAAGGTGGCCCCCGCGTCCTCGGCCTCCTTGCGGGCGGTCACCACCATCTCCTTGAGCGAGCTCAGCTGCTTCGCCTGCTCGTCGCTCTCCCAGACGCTGACGTGCACCATCGACCCGTCCGGCGAGACACCGGCGTAGAAGTGCAGCAGGCCGGGCAGCGCGGTGATCGCCGGCACCAGGTAGCTGCTGATCTCGATGTTCATCGCGTGGACCTCCGCGTACCGGGCGGGGTCGAAGGTGGCGGTCGAGATGCGGACGACGGCGGTCGCGGGTATCTGCTCGGTGGTCACGGTGGGTCTCCTCACAACACGGGGCACTGACGATCAGTCGGTCTGATGGTGCATCAGACCGGCATCTCCCGTCACCTCCGCCCCGGCCGTGCGCCGGCCGGTGGGTCAGAGCTCCCCGGCCACCGGCGCCAGCGCCCAGTCGAGCGCGAAGTCCGCGACCGCCTCCCAGCCGGGCTCGCCGCAGGTGTAGTGGCTGCGGCCGTCGAACAGCTTGTAGGCGGTGATCGCCTCGGAGTGCTTGGTGTTCTTCACGTAGTTCTCGTGCTGCACGGCGGGCGGCAGGATGTGGTCCTTGCCGCCGGCCACGAAGAGCAGCGGAGCGCGGTCGTCGTTGGCGAAGTTGTACGTGGTCGCGGCGTGCGGGGTGACGTTGGCGAAGCCGCCCTGGAAGAGGATGCGGCCGGAGACCGGGACGGCGTAGCGGTCGTAGACCGCCTTCGACTCCTCCTCGGTGAGGGTGTTGGTGAAGGCGTAGTGGAAGTCCTTCTCGGTGATCGGCACCGCCCGGCTCTTGTTGGCCGGGTTGTGCAGCACCGGGAAGGTGGCCCTGATCTCGCTGAGCGGCAGCGCCCGGATGCCCTTCACCGCCGCGCCGTCGAGCGAGACCCCGGCGCGGCCGTAGCCCGCGTCCAGCAGCAGCTGCACGAAGGCCCCGCCGAACGAGTGGCCCATGATCACCGGCTTGCCGTCGAGCGCGCCGATCACCTCGCACAGGTGGTCGAAGACCTCGCGCACGCCGAGCCCGGCCAGCGGCGAGGGGTCGCGCCGCAGCGCCTCGACGCCGGCTTCGCCGGGCTCGATCCCGGGGTAGCCGGGGGTGATCACCGTCATCCCGCGCTGCTGGTACCGGGTGACCCAGTGTTCCCAGGAGAGCGGGGTCATCCAGAGGCCGTGGATCAGGACGACCGTGGTCGCGGGTGCTTCGTCTGCCATGGGCGACAAGCTACGTCGCCGTGGCGCGGCGGGGTCCGCAGCGCGCCGGAGCGTCACCCCGCCGCGGCGTCAGCCCGCCGCCACCGCCTGGGGGTCCGCCAGGTACGGCTGCCAGGCCAGCTCCGCCGCGCCCGCCAGGCCCGCGTGGTTCAGCGCCGAGGCGAGCACCGGCACCTGGTCGCAGCGCCCCCACAGGCTGCGCCGGGTCACCACCTCGGGCAGCCGCTCGGGCGCGGCGGCCAGCAGGTCCTGGTGCAGGCCGCTGAGCACGATCCGGTCGGGGTTGAGGATGTTGGCGAGTCCGGCCAGGCCCAGGCCGAGCCGGTCGACCACCCGGTCCACGGCGGCCCGGGTGTGCGGGTCGCCGTCGGCCGAGCGGGCCAGCGCCCGGGCCTGGTCCAGCAGCGGCAGCGCCGGGTCGGGCGTGCGCCCGGCGGCGGCGAAGAGCGCGTCCGCGTCGGTCTCCACGTTGAGGCAGCCCCGATTGCCGCAGGGGCAGGGGCGGCCGAGCGGGTCGACCGTCAGGTGGCCGACCTCCAGGGCGAGTCCGGCGCTGCCGGTGTGCAGCCGGCCGTCCACCACCAGCGCGCCGCCGACGCCGACGTGGCCGGAGGTGACCAGCAGCAGGTGGCGGGCGTCCCGGCCGGCGCCGTGCCGGTGCTCGGCGAGCGCGGCCAGGTTGGCGTCGTTGCCGACGGCGGTGGGCAGCGGGCGGCGGGCCCGCGGGCCGAGGTCCTGGGCGGCCATCGCCTCGGCGAAGAGCCGCGCCACCGGGGTGCCGCCGGGCCAGTCGAAGTGCAGGGCGGCGAGCGCGGTGCCCTCCGGCTCGCGGACCGGGTGCGGCAGCGCCAGGCCGGCGCCGAGGCAGCGGCGGCGGTCGGCGCGGACCAGCTCGGCGCCGGCCTCGGCGACGGCGGTGAGCACCCGCTCGGGCTCGGTGCTGGCGGGCAGCGGGTGGTAGACGGCCTCGCCGAGGGCGCCGCCGAGGCCGCCGAGCGCGACCGACAGGCCGTCAGCGTGCACCTGGGCGGCGAGCACCACGGGGCCGTCGGGGTTGGGGGCGAGCCGGTGCGAGGGGCGGCCGCGGCCGCTGCCGATCGGGTGGGCGTCCACGGTGACCAGGCCGAGCGCGGAGAGTTCGGCGGCGACGGCGCCGGCGGTGGCTCTGGTGACGTCGAGCGCGGCGGTGAGCGCGGAGCGGGTCGGGGCCCGGTCGGTGTGGATCAGCTCCAGGGCGGGGCCGAGCAGGCTCCGTCCGCGGTCCGGGGCGGGGCGGCGGACCGGATCGAATCGGCTTGTCGACGTGTGTGGCACTCCTCTATTCTGACTTTGTGCCGCTCCTAAACAAAACAGCGTCCGCCCGCCGCCCGATATCCTCCGCCGACCTCCCGCCCGCCTGGTCCGCCGCCCGGACCGCACTCACCGCCTTCTTCGCCATCGACGGGTTCCTCTTCGCCGCCTGGGTGGTGCGCATCCCCGACGTGCGCGCCCAGGTGCACGCCTCGCACTCGGCACTCGGCCTGGCGCTGCTCTGCGTCTCGGCCGGCGCGGTCGCCACCATGCCGCTGATCGGGCGGCTCTGCCTGCGGTTCGGCAGCCGGCGGATCACCGTCGCCTCGCTCGCGGTGTTCAGCGCCGCGGTGGTGCTGCCGCCGCACGCGCACTCGGTGGCGACGCTCAGCGCGGTGCTGCTGCTCTTCGGCGCCGGGTACGGCGCGGCCAACGTGGCGATGAACAGCGCCGCCGTGGACATCGTCCGCGAGCTGCGACGGCCCGTCATGCCCAGCTTCCACGCGGGCTACAGCCTCGGCGGGCTGATCGGCGCGGGCGTCGGCGGGCTGCTGGCCGGCTCGCTGACGGCGGCCTGGGCGCTGGCGCTGAGCGGGGTGCTCGGGCTGCTGGTCACCGTCGGCGCGGGTGCCGTGCTGCTGCGCCGCCCGGTGGGGAGCACTCCCAGCCGCACCGTCTCCGCGAGCACCGCCGGCCCGTCCCGGCTGCCGGGCGCGCGCTGGCTGGTGCTGCTGATCGGCTTCACCGCGCTCTGCAGCTCCTACGGCGAGGGCTCGCTGGCCGACTGGGCCACCCTGCACCTGACCGACGACGTGCACGCCACCGCCTCGCTCGCCGCCTTCGGCTACGCGGCCTACGCCTTCGCGATGACCCTCGGGCGGCTGGCCGGCACCTGGCTGGCCGTCAGGTTCGGCCCGGCCCGGGTGATGCCGGCCGGCGGGGCGCTGGCGGGGCTGGGCATGCTGGTGGCCGCGCTGAGCCCGTCGGTGCCGCTGGTGCTGCTCGGGTTCGTGCTGGTCGGGCTGGGGCTGGCCAACCTCTTCCCGCTGGCGATGGCCCGGGCCGGCGAGATCGGCGGCCCGTCCGGGGTGGCCACCGCCTCCACGCTCGGGTACGCGGGCATGCTGATCGGGCCGCCGGTGATCGGGTTCCTGGCCGATGCGATCAGCCTGCCGGTGGCGCTCACCACGGTGGCGACCGCCAGCGCCGGCTCGGCGGCGCTCTCGCTGCTGGTCAACCGGCCGGCGTCAAAGGACAGGGCCAGGGGTGAGACTGTCGCATGAGCATTGACCACCTGCCGGCCGCCGACCGGCTGCCCGTCCCCTGGCGCAACGGCGGCGGCCTCACCCGGGAAGTCGTCAGCACCGACTTCTCCCGCGTGAGCCTCGCCGAGATCGCCGCCGACGGCCCGTTCTCCGCCTTCCCCGGCCAGGACCGGATCCTCACCGTGCTCTCCGGCGAGGGCATCGAGCTCACGGTCGGCGGTGCGGCGCCGGCGGTGCTCCGCCCGCTGCGCCCGTTCGCCTTCCCCGGCGGCGAGCCGGCCGCGTCCCGGCTGCTCGGCGGCCCGGTCACGGCGCTCAACCTGATCACCCGTCAGCCGGACGGCGCCGTCACCCTGGCGCCCGGTCCCGAGCTCCGCCCGGCCCCGGGGCGCCCGCTGCTCGCCCTCGACCTGGACAGCCTGGACGCCGTGCTGGTCAGCCACCCGGACACCCTGCGCACCCCGCCCGGCCGGCAGGCGGTCCTCACCCTCTGACCAGGCCTCAGACCCCAGGCCTCAGACCTCGCCCGGCGGCCGCAGGTCCCAGCCCACCAGCGCGCGCAGCTGCTCGGCGGTGACGCCCTCGGGCAGCGGCGTCGGCGCGGGGTTGCGGAACGGCGGCTGCCAGCCCTCCAGCTCGCTGTAGCTGCGCACCACCCGGGCGGGCGCGCCGGCCACCACGCTGAAGTCGGGCACCTCGCCGCGCACCACCGAGCCGGCCGCGACCACCACGTTGCGGCCCAACCGGGCTCCGGGCAGGATCACCGCCCCGGTGCCGATCCAGCTGCCCGCGCCGATCTCCACCGGCTCGTTGCGCGGCCACTGCTTGCCGATCGGCAGCGTGGTGTCCCGGTACTCGTGCGCCTGGTCGGAGATGTAGACGTTCGGCCCGGTCCACACGTCGTCGCCCAGCACGATCGACTGGTGCCCCACCAGGTGGCTGCCCCGGCCGATCACGCAGCCCCCGCCGATGGTGATCACCGGCTCCGGCCCGAGGTCCAGCCCGGGCAGGAACCCGGCGGAGAGCGTCACCTGCTCGCCGATGATGCAGAACGGGCCGATCCGGATCGAGCCCTCGTTGAAGATGGTGCCGGTCGGGAAGGCCAGCTTGCTGCCGTCGCCCAGCTCCCCGAACCGGTACGGCCCGGGGCTGGCCCCGGTCACCGCCCCGTGCTCGCGCACCCAGCGCCAGCCGCGGTGCACGGCCCGGCCGCCGGCGCGGCGGGCCCGGGAGCGGACGGCGGCGAGCAGACCGGAGGCAATGGACATGCGCACACGGTAGCCGCCGCGACCGCCCGCCCGACCCGCCGCGGGACGAACATCACACCAGCTCAGACGCTCAGTCCTGGCTGACGGCCCAGGGCGCGGGGCGGCGCTCCAGGAAGGCCCGCATCCCCTCCTGCGCCTCCGGCGAGCCGAACAGCCGCGCCGACTGCTCGACCCGGGCCTCGGTGTCGGCCGCGAAGGAGGCCAGCACCTCCGCGTTGACCAGCCGCTTGGACTCGGCCAGGCCCTGCGGCGAGGCCAGCCGCAGCGCGTCCAGCACCTCGGCCAGCGCCTGCTCGGGCTGCTCGGCGGCGATCGTCACCAGGCCGATCCGGGCCGCCTCGGCGGCGTCGAAGGTCTCCCCGGTCAGGTAGTAGCGGGCGGCGGCCCGCGGCTCCAGCTTGGGGCGCAGCGGCAGCGAGATCACCGCGGGCGCCAGGCCCAGCCGCACCTCGGTGAAGGCGAAGGTGCAGGCCGGACCGGCGATCGCCAGGTCGGCCGCGCCGACCAGGCCCAGGCCGCCGGCCCGGACGTGCCCGTTGGCCAGCACGATCACCGGCTTGGGGCACTCCACGATGGCGCGCTGCAGGTCGACCAGTCCGCGCGGGCCCACCGTCGGGTCGTCGCCGGTGGCCTCCGAGAGGTCCGCGCCCGCACAGAACACCTTGCCGGTGTGGCCCAGCACCACGGCCCGCACCTGCGGGTCGGCGGCGGCCTTGGCCAGTCCCTCGGTGAGCTCGGCCATCAGCCGGGTGGAGAGCGCGTTGCGGTTGTGCGGCGAGTCGAGCTCGAGGGTGGTCACGGCGCCCGCGGTGGTGACGCGGACGAACGGGCCTGCTGCGGCGCTGGTCATCGGTGTGGACCTGCCTTCCAGTGATCCGATGTGAGGGTGGGTCGGAACGGACTGGAACGACTCTGGCATGCCCGGGCCGAGAACACCACGGGCCCCTGGCCACACCTGCGCGTCAGGGCAGCACGGCGCGGAACAGCCGCCGCCCGGCCCGCACCACCGGCTGCGGCAGGGTCGGCCCGGTGTTGGCGAGGATCAGCGCCCCGGCGCCGGCCTCGGGGCTGAAGCCGACGTAGGCGGTGAAGCCGCGGGTGCCGCCGGTGTGCCAGAGCAGCGCCCGGCCGTCCACCTCCTTGAGGTTCCAGCCCAGCGCCATCCGGTTGCCGCCGTGCTCGCCCCGGGTGCGCGGCAGCTGGGCCGCCGTCAGCGCGGCGGTCAGCTCCGGGATCCGCTCGGGGTGCAGCTGTGCCTCCAGGTAGCGCATCAGGTCGGGACCGCTGGTGTAGAGCGCGCCGGCGCCGGCCAGCGCGTCGAAGGTCCAGTGCTCGGCGGCCCGCCCGTGGTGGTAGCCGGTGGCCGCGCCGGGCAGCAGCTCGTGCGGCCCGGCCACCGTGCTGTCCCGCATGCCCAGCGGGCGCAGCACCCGCTCGGTGAGCAGGGTCGGGTAGTCGGTGCGGGCCGCGTTGGCGAGCAGTCGGCCGAGCAGGCCGACGCCGTAGGTGGAGTACCGGACCTGTCCGCGCCGGGCCGGGTGCAGCCGGGCGGTGGCGTGGTAGAGGTCCTGCGGGCGGTAGCGGCGGTAGGGGTTGCTGAGCCACTGCCGGGCGCCGCGCCGGAAGAGGTTGGGCGGCAGCTTGGGCAGGCCGCCGGTGTGGGTGGCCAGTTCCAGCAGGGTGACGGTGGACTGCGGCGCGGCTCCGGCGGGCAGGTGGCGGGCGATCGAGTCCTGGTAGCCGACCTCGCCGCGCTCGGCCATCGCGGCCAGCAGCAGTGCGGTGAAGGTCTTGGTCAGCGAGCCGAGCGCGAACCGGGTGCCCGGCCCGACCAGCCGCCCGCTCGCCGCCCACCCGGCGAGCAGCAGCTCCTGCTGCTCGCCCCGGGCCAACCCGGCCGCCAGCCCGGGCACCTGGCGCTCCGCCAGCAGCGGGGCGGCGGCCGCGGCGAGGGTGCCGCTCAGGTCGGTGCCTGCCGCGGCGGTCGGGGCGGGCCCGGTCATGACGCCACCGCCAGGGCGCGGGAGACGGTCAGGGTGCCGGCCACCGCGGCGACGATGGTCGGGTGGTGGTGGTTGCGGAAGGCGGCGGCCGGGTCGTCGGGCGCCCGGGTCAGGCCGTTGGGCAGCATGCCGTCCGCGCGCTGCGCCGCGGCCAGCCGCTCCCAGGCCTGCGGGTGCCAGTCCGGCTCGCTGAGGCAGACGTCGGTGATCAGCAGTTCGCCGAGCAGGTCCCAGCTGCGGGTCTCGGTGAAGACCTCCACCCAGACCGGCAGCCAGCGGTGCAGGTACTCCTGCAGTTCGGCGGGCAAGCCCTCCGGGGCGGCGCCCCAGTCGGTGAGGTGGAAGACGGTGTGGGTGACGCCGTAGGCGTTGTAGGTGTCCAGCATCCACGGCTCGGGGGTGCCGCCGAGCCAGGTCAGCGCGATCTGGTCGGCGAGGTCGGGGGGATCGGGCAGGCCCATCCGGCGGCGGGCGGCCAGCACGGCGAGCCGCCGGTTCGGCACGTGCTCGGGCACCCGGGCGGCGCGCAGGCCGGCCAGGTGGGCGGCCAGGGCCTCCAGCGGCGGGTGGTGCAGGCCGGCCATCACGAAGTGCGAGTAGATCTCGGTCGGGTGGGTGGCCGGCGGGGTGTGCCGCTGCAGCTCGTAGAGCAGGTCGCCGGAGTCGAACTCGCGCCAGGCGAAGTCCAGCAGCTCGTCGGCGGCCTGCGCCGTGCGCGGTCCGGCGACCGCCTCGCGGCGGGTGATCGCGGCGCTCAGCGCCAGCTCGGCCAGCGCCTTCAGCTGCTCGCCGTCGATCTCCCAGTGCGGGACGTCGCGGGGCAGTGCGAAGGCGGTGCGCATCGCGCCGAGCCAGCCGAGCGCCTGGTCGGCGACCTGCTGGGCGCGGCGCACGGTGGTGGTGTCCATTCAGCGCTCCCCTCGGGCGAGGCGGCGGGCCAGCGCGCTCTCCAGCATGGTGCGGGGCTGGTCGGCGGCGAGCTGGTCGATGTGGTCGAGGGCGGGGGCGAGCAGCGGTTCCGGCAGCTGCCGGTGGTCCAGCGCCAGCCAGCGGGCGAGCCGGGCGGCGCTCAGGTGGTCGCGGCGCAGCAGGGCGCGGCTGAGGCCGCGGCCGAGGTCGAGCCGGCGGCGGCGGGCCTGCTCGCGCTGCGGGCCCTCCAGCGGGGGCAGGGCGAGCGGGGAGCAGCGCACCAGGTCGGCGGCCCAGGGCGCCCAGTTCCCGGGTTCGGCGGCGGCGGGCGCCCGGCCCGCGAGGCCGGGCCAGTCGCCGGCGGCGACGCCGAGTTCGGCGAGCGCGGCGGTGAGCGCCTGGTCGCGCAGGGCCCAGAGGGCGGCCTCCGGGTCGGTGCCGGGCGGGGCGGGGAATGCGCCGACGGCGGCGTGCAGCAGTTCGGCGTCGGCGGCGGGCAGGGCGTGCCCGGTGAGCAGGTGGGCACTGAGCACGTCGGCCCCGAGCACCCGGATCGCGGCGAGGGCCGGGACGGGTTCGGGGCGGGCGGCGACTTCGCGGTGCAGGCTGACCGGGTCGGCCGTGCCGCGGATCGCCTGGACCAGTTCGGCGGCCAGTGCCTGGGCGGCCGTTTCGACCGCACCAGGCACCGTCTCATGGTTGGTGATCACGGAAACCGTGGTCCTCTAGAACACCTGGGCGCAGGCCAGGTTCTGCACCGCGCCCTGGTAGGCGTCCTCGACCGGGGCCTCCTTCTTCCGCGGGTCCGTGGAGAGCAGTGCCGCCGCGGCCAGCAGCAGCAGTGCCAGGCCCTGTGCGGAGCCCGGTCCGTAGGACTGGGACGCCTCACCGGTGGCGATCAGCGAGCGCACCTCGTCCTGATCGCCGGCCGTGGGCACCATGAACTCGTAGGCGCCAACTTCGTGGACAGACATACCGGTTACCTCCTTGGGTAAAGTCGGGTCCGGTACTTCCACGCTGCGCCGACCGGGTGGGGGCCGGGGGCTGCTGCTAGGCCATTCGGGTGAGGGCTGGCGGACTGTCGTTCGCGAGAAGTCGAATCCTGTCGGATTCGTCAGCATTTGGTTGACGTGTCGTCAACTCCCCGCGAACGGCGGCCTACATCCGCAGGATGAGATCGCCTCCGCAGGCCGGTACCGGAGGCCGATGCCCAGGTCAGGCGGCCGGCTCTAACGTTCTGCTCATGATCAGCGACAACCCTGCCGCTGCGGCCCCGCCGGGGGTCGCCACCAGCCCCGGACTGCCCGCCCAGCGCAGCCGTCCCACCGCCCCGGCGGCGCCGGTCACGCCGGAGCGGCGGCTGCCGCTGCCACTGCTCCGGGCGGTGGCAGCGGGTGGCGGGGTGGCGCTGCTGGTCGGGGTGGTCTGGGCCGTCTTCCTGGCCGGGCCGGTCGGCGACCTGTCGGCCCAGGCGGCCTGGAGCGACTTCGCCGCCCGCCACCCGGGCGCCGCCTACGACTTCGGCTGGTACGGCGGGATCCACCCGGCCTCCTACAGCCTGCTGACGCCCTATCTGATGGCGGCCCTCGGGGTGCTGCCGGTGGCGGTGGCGGCGGCCACCGCTTCGGGGGCGCTGCTGGCGGTACTGGTGGCGCGCTCGCCGGTGCGGCGGCCGGCCCTGGTCTCGGCCTGGGGCGGCCTGGCGATGGCCAGTGACATCGTGGCCGGGCGGGCCACCTTCGCGGTCGGGCTGGCCTTCGCGCTGGCCGCGGCGGTGGTGGCGCTGCCCGGGCCGGGCCGGCCGGCCCGCTGGCCCCGGCTGCTCGCGGCCGGGGCGCTGGCGGCGCTGGCCACCCTGGGCAGCCCGGTGGCCGGGCTCTTCGTGGAGGTGCTGGCGGCGGCGCTGCTCCTCACCCGGCGGCGCCGGCTGGGCCTGGCGCTGGCGCTGCCGCCGCCGGTGCTGGTGGTCGGCACCAGCCTGGCCTTCCCGTTCGGCGGGGTCTATCCGATCCCGGTCTCCACCACGATCTACACCACGCTCTGCGCGCTGGCCGTGGCCCTGCTGGTGCCCGGCCGGTGGCGGGCGGTGCGGATCGGCGCCTGGCTCTACGCGGCCGGCACGCTGGCCACCACCGCGGTCACCAGCCCGATCGGCGGCAATGTGCAGCGGCTCGGTCTGCTCTTCGGCGGGGTGGTGCTGCTGGGCGCGCTCTGCTCGGAGGCCTGGGCGGCGGCCGGCCGCTGGAAACGGGTGGCGCTGGCCCTGGCCTGCGCGCTCGCCATGGCCTGGACGGTCAACGCGGACCTGCGCGGCAACCCGAGCCCGCCCCCGGCCGGCACGGCCGACGGGCTGCTCGCCGAGCTGCGCGCCCGCCACGCCGACCAGGCCCGGGTGGAGTCGGTGCCCCGGGACGACCACTGGGACGCCTGGCGCCTGCTGCCCACCGTGGAGCTGGCCCGCGGCTGGAACCGGCAGGCCGATGTCGAGCTCAACGCCGCCTTCTACGACGGCTCGCTGACCGCCGACCGGTACCACGACTGGCTGCGCAAGTGGTCGGTGCGCTACGTGGTGCTGCCCAACGCCAAGCTGGACACTGCCGGCAAGGCCGAGGGCAAGCTGGTGGCCGCCCGCCCGAGCTGGCTGACCGAGGTCTGGCACGACCCGCACTGGACGCTCTTCGAGTTCACCGACGCCCAGCCGATGGTCGACGCCCCGGCCGTGGTCGACCGGGCCGACGACGGCTCGGTGCTGCTCACCGTGCCGGCCGCCGGCTCGGTGACGGTGCGGGTGCCCTGGTCGCCCTGGCTCACGGTGCACGGCCCGGCCGGCGCCTGCCTCGCCCAGGACGGCGACTGGACCAGGCTCACCGCCGCCGCCCCCGGCCAGTACCGGATCGACGGCCGGTACAGCTGGCCGCGCGGCTCGGCCTGCCACGGCTGACGGGCCGTCGGAACGGCGGCGGTGCCCCGCTCCCGGGGAGAGCGGGGCACCGGTGGCACGCCGTCAGGCCGGCGGCTTCAGCCAGTGGCCCCAGTGGTCCGGCCCCTCCGGTCCCGGCTCGGCGCGGCAGCAGGGGCGGGTGCACTCCTGGTCCTCGTCCTCTGGGTCGAGCACGAAGGTCTCGGTGCCCTCGATCACTCTGGGGATCTTCTCGCGGTCCATCCTTGCCCCTCCTTCGACCTGGGATCGGGAACGACATTACCTTCCGCTGTCGGTCATGTACATGGCGTATCTGTTCGAAAAGCCAATCGCCCGAGGAGCCGAACCGCCCGGCTCAGCCCAGCCAGCCGGGCCGGACCAGGCCCGACTCGTAGGCCAGCACCACCAGCCGGGCCCGGTCGCGGGCGCCCAGCTTCACCATGGCGCGGCTGACGTGGGTCTTCGCGGTGAGCGGGCTGACCACCAGGCGGCGGGCGATCTCCTCGTTGGAGAGCCCCATCCCGACCAGGGTCAGCACCTCGCGCTCACGGTCCGTCAGCAGCTCCAGCGAGGGCCCGGTCCCGCCGCCGGGCTCCTTCGAGCGGGCCGCGAACTCGCCGATCAGCCGCCGGGTCACCCCGGGCGAGAGCAGCGCGTCCCCCGCCGCCACCACCCGGACCGCGCGCACCAGGTCGGCCGGCTCGGTGTCCTTCACCAGGAACCCGGCCGCACCCCCGCGCAGCGCCTCGAACACGTACTCGTCCAGCTCGAAGGTGGTCAGCACCACCACCCGCACCCCGGCCAGCTCCGGCCGCCCGCCGATCTGCCGGGTCGCCGCCAGCCCGTCCGTGCCGGGCATCCGGATGTCCATCAGCACCACGTCCGGCCGCAGCTCCCCCGCCAGCCGCACCGCCGCCGCGCCGTCCTCGGCCTCGCCCACCACGGTGATGTCCGGCTGCGCGTCCAGCAGCGCCCGGAATCCGGCCCGCACCAGCGCCTGGTCGTCCGCCAGCAGCACGCTGATCATCCGTCGGCCTCCGATTCCTCGCCCGCCCCCGCCACCGGCAGCCAGGCCTCGACCCGGAAGCCGCCCTGCCACGGACCCGCCGCCAGCGTTCCGCCCAGCGCCGTCGCCCGCTCCCGCATGCCCGGCAGCCCGTTGCCGCCACCTGGCGGATCGGCCGGCTCCGGCCGCCCCGCCGGCCCCGGATCGGTCACCCGCACCGTCAGCCCCTCCGGCGAGCTCCAGTCCAGCAGCACCTCCGCCTCCCGGGCGGCCGAGTGCCGGATCACATTGGTCAGCGCCTCCTGCACGATCCGCAGCGCCGCCAGCCCCGCCCCCGGCGGCACCGCCCGCGCGCTGCCCGCCGTCCGCACCGCCACCGCCAGCCCGGCCTCCGCCGCCTGCTCGGCCAGTTCGGGCAGCCGGTCCAGCCCCGGCGCGGGCCGCCGCGGCGCCTGCGCCCCCGGCCCGCGCAGCGTGCCCAGCACCTGCCGCACCTCGCCCAGCGCCTCCTTGCTGGCCGCCTTGATCGTGGTCAGCGCGGCCCTGGCCTGCTCGGGCCGGTCGTCGATCAGCTCCAGCGCCACGCCCGCCTGCAGGTGGATCAGCGAGATGCTGTGCGCCAGGATGTCGTGCAGCTCGCGGGCCATCCGCAGCCGCTCCTCGTCCGCCCGCTGCTGCGCCCGCGCCGCCCGGGCCGCCCGGCGCGCCGCGATCCGCTCGTGCCGGAACCGCAGCAGCTCGGCCGCCGCCGCCAGCAGCAGCGCCAGCGCCGTCACCCCCAGTTCCTGCCACCAACCGCCGTGCCCCGCACCCGGCAACCGCCCGGCCGGCACGGCGAGGGCCAGCAGCAGGTGCCCGAGCCAGACCCCGCCCAGGCTGAGCCAGGCCGCCCGCCGGCAGCCGCGCAGCACCGCGCCGACGAAGGCCACCGCGAACCCGGCGAAGACCGGCCCGTACGGGTAGCCGGCGCCCAGGTAGACCAGCAGCACGGCGCCCGTGCCCGCCACCACCGCGCCGGGCCGGCGCCGCCGCAGGAACAGCAGCGCCGGCCCGGCCAGCAGCAGCGCGACGGCGAAGGCGTCCAGCGCGTGCCGCGGCGGCACCTGGTGCCGGGCGGCCGGGAAGCTGCCGGCCACCTGGACCACCGCGACCAGCACGGCGAGCACCGCCACCGGCCGGTGCCGCCCGCCCCCGCGCACCCACGGCGGCTGCCACGGCGGCTGCCACGCCCGGTCCCGCTCCTCGGCGCCCTCGCTCATCCGTCACCGCCCTCCGCGACGCTCCTGCTTCGAAGGCTAGGCGCGGGCGGGCCGGGACGCGTCCGACCGGCGCGGTGGCCCGGCGTACTCCCCACGCAGTAGGCGCACCCCCGCAGGAGGCGCCCCGATCAGCGCGCGGCCATCGCCGCCAGCCGCCGGGCCGCCCGGTACTGCCGCAGGATCTGCGCGAAGCTGGTGTGCCCCTGGGTGGTCTGTGCGAAGGCCTTCCACGCCGGCCCGATCACGCCCACCGCCAGGTGGAACAGGTGCGGCCGCCGCTCGAACGCCGCCAGCATCACCTTGCCGGCCCGCATCTCCACGCCCAGCCCGGCCTTGACCGCGAAGGCGTAGTTCAGCGCCTGGCGCCGCACGTCCTGCGGCGTGCCGGCCTCTGCCACCTGCACCGCCCACTCCCCCGCCAGCCGCCCGGAGCGCAGCGCGTAGGAGATGCCCTCCCGGGTCCACGGCTCCAGCAGCCCGGCCGCGTCGCCCGCCACCAGCACCCGGCCGCGGGAGAGCGGCGAGTCCTCGGCCCGGCACCGGGTCAGGTGCCCGGACTCGATCGTCGGCGTGAAGCCGGACAGCCCCAGCCGGCGGATGTAGTCCGCGAGATAACGCTTCGTCAGTTCGCCGTCGCCGCGCGCCGAGATGACGCCGACGGTCAGCGAGCCGGAGTCGGTCTTCGGGAAGACCCAGCCGTAGGAGCCCGGCAGCGGCCCCCAGTCCAGGTGGATCCGCCCCTCCCAGGAACGGCTGACCTGCTCGGGCACCGGGATCTCGGCCTCCAGGCCGAGGTCGATCTGGTCGAAGGTGACGCCCACGTGCCGGCCGATCCGGCTGGCGCTGCCGTCCGCCCCGACCACCGCGCGGGCCAGCACCCGGCGCCCGTCGGCCAGCAGCACCACCGCGGTGCGCCGGTCCGTGCCGCCCTGCTCGACCCCGGTCACCGTCACCCCGGTGACCAGCACCGCGCCGGCCTGCTCGGCCGCCTCGGCCAGCCGCTGGTCGAACTCGGTGCGGTTGACCAGCCCGAAGAGCATCCGGTTCGAGCGCCGGGTGAAGGTGTAGCGGCCGTTCAGCGCGAAGGTGACGGCGTGCACCCGGTCCTGGAACGGAATCTTGAAGTCGGCCGGCAGGCTGTCCCGGGACGGGCCGACGATGCCGCCGCCGCAGGTCTTGTAGCGCGGGTGCTCGGCCTTGTCGAGCAGCAGCACCCGCCGGCCCTGCACCGCGGCGGCGTGCGCCGCCGAACTGCCGGCCGGTCCGGCCCCGACCACCACGACGTCCCAGACGCCGTCGAGCGGATCGTCGCCGACCGGCTCGGCGGCGGGTGCGTCCGGGCCGGGCGAGGCGGTGCCGGGCGCACCCATCGCCGGCTCGGCCGGCTCCGCCGGAGCAGCCGGCTCTGCGGACAAGCTGGGATCAGACGTGTTACCGGAATCTCTCACGACGGGTCATCCTATGCGCCGAGCCCCGGACTCCCGCCCTACCGGCGCCACGCGCGCCCCGGCCCGCCACCTATGCTCGACGCGCAGAAGATCGTCCACGCGCTTCCGGAGACCCTCATGACCGAATCCGCTCTCGCCGCCGCCGTCCGTGCGCTGATGCCCAGGGCCAGGCGCGAACTCGCCGAGCTGGTGGCCTTCCCGTCCGTCGCCGATGCCGACCTCGGCCTGGAGCGGGAGTGCCGGGCCGCCGCCGAGTGGGTGGCCGGGGCGCTGCGCGCCGAGGGCCTGACGGGGGTTCGGCTGGTGGACACGCCCGACGGCACCGCCTCGGTCTACGGCGAACTGCTCGGCGTGCCGGGCGCCCCGACCGTGCTGCTCTACTCGCACTACGACGTGCAGCCCGAGCTGGACGCGGCCGCCTGGGACAGCCCGCCGTTCGAGCTGACCGAGCGCGACGGCCGCTGGTACGGGCGCGGCGCGGCCGACTGCAAGGGCAACATCCTGATGCACCTGACGGCGCTGCGGGCGCTGCGGGAGACCACCGGGGCACTGCCGGTCAACCTCAAGGTGATCGTCGAGGGCTCGGAGGAGCAGGGCACCGGCGGCCTGGAGCAGTACGCCCGGGCCAACCCCGACCTGCTGCGCGCCGATGTGATCGTGATCGGCGACGTGGGCAACTTCGCCGCCGGGCAGCCCACCACCACCGCCTCGCTGCGCGGCGCCTGCGACGTCTTCGTCGAGGTCCGCACGCTGGCCGGCAACCTGCACTCCGGCCAGTTCGGCGGCGCCGCGCCCGACGCGCTGGCCGCGCTGATCCGGATCCTCGACTCGCTCTACGACGAGCGGGGCGGCACCGTCGTCAAGGGCCTGCCCTGCGACCAGACCTGGACCGGCCTCGAGTACTCCGACGAGCAGTTCCGGGCCGACGCCAAGGTGCTGGACGGCGTGCAGCTGATCGGCGGCGGCAAGGTCGCCGACCGGCTCTGGGCCCGCCCCTCGGTGACCGTGCTCGGCATCGACGTGCCGCCCGTGCTCGGCGCCGCCGGCTCGGTGCAGGCCGCCACCCGCGCCAAGCTCTGCCTGCGGGTGCCGCCGGGCATGGACGTGCACGCCGCCCAGCGGACCCTGATGACCCATCTGGAGTCGGTGGCGCCCTACGGCGTCCAGGTCACCGTCACCCCGGGCGCCAGCGGCTCCCCGTTCAGCGCCGAGACCTCCGGCCCCGCCTTCGAGGCGCTGGGCAGCGCGATGCGCGAGGCCTTCGGCGTCGACCTGGCGGTCTCCGGCATGGGCGGCTCGATCCCGCTCTGCAGCGCGCTGCGCGAGCTCTACCCGGACACCGAGATCGTGCTCTTCGGCGTGGAGGAGCCGACCACCCAGATCCACGCGGTGAACGAGAGCGTGGACCCGCTGGAGCTGGAGCGGATGACCCTCGGCGAGGCGCTCTTCCTGCGCGACTACGCGGCCGGCTGGGGCAAGTGACGTCACGGTGATCCGGTGGGCCGTCAGGGTGACCGCGGGTCAGCCTGACGGCCGTGCGCCCCGGATCGCTCAGCGCGCCCTGAGCCCGGGCCCCAGCGCGGCCGGGGTGCCCGCCTCCAGGTAGTGCGGCGCGTCGCCGGTCCGGGCGGTCAGCGCGGCGGTGAGGCGGCGGTGGCGGTTCGGCGGCAGCAGGTCGGCGGCCTCCTCGGGGGTGACGGCCCGCCAGGCGCGCAGCTCGTCCGGGGGCAGCCGCAGCGCGGCGCGCTGGCCGGGGGTGAGCCGGCCGCCGTCGTAGACCAGCCGCAGGCCGCCGCGGCGGCCGTCGGTGGCGGGCTCCCAGTCCACCGCGAGCAGCCGCAGCGCCGCGGGCTCCAGCTGCAGGCCCAGTTCCTCGGCCACCTCGCGCACGGCCGCGTCGGTGGGCGCCTCGCCCCGCTCCACCACCCCGCCGGGGAACTCCCAGGCGGGCTTGTAGACCGGGTCGACCAGCACCACCCGGTCCTGCTCGTCGAAGAGCAGCACGGCCGCCGCCACGGTGTCCGCGCCGGTCGGGGCGCTGCGCACGATCGGGCAGCGCGCGCTGCCGTCCTTGACCAGCTCGGCCAGCGTCTCGGCGACCTGGCGGGGGGTCAGCCCGGTGGTGTCCACCACCCGGGCGTCGCGGTGCAGCCAGCCCTGGGCGGCCCGGTAGGCGGCCAGCGCCTCGCCGTCGTGCAGGATCGTTTCCTCAGCGTGCAGCACGAAGTGGTGCACCGTCAGCCCGCGGGCGGCCAGGGCGCCGAAGATCTCGTCCCGGTACTCCTCGCGCAGCAGCGTCATCGGCACCACCAGGGTGCCGGGCACCTCGCTGAGCAGGGCCGCGGCCACCTCCGGCACCAGCCGGCGCCAGGACGGCAGCTCCTGGAAGCCGGCCACCTCCGCCAGCCGCCGCTCAGGCAGCAGCTGCCGCAGGGCCGCCCCGACCTCGGCCGGCTCGAAGAGCCGGCTGTCCGGCAACAGCTCCACCAGTTCCCGGCAGGCGCTGGTCTTGCCCGCGCCGAATGACCCGTTGACCCAGACGATCACGACTTCCCCTGACCTCGGCCTACCCCAAGTCCGCGGCGCCGGGCAGCCCGGCACCCGCTCCGGGTGGTACCCGCACCGGCCGACTCCTCATGCCTGCCGAGCTGACGTCCGGTCACTTCCCGGGCGTCCGCGCGCGCCCACCCGCTCCCGCACGCTCCCGGCGCACTCCCGGGTGGTCCCCCGCGCCGCCTCACCCCTCCAGCAGGCGCTTCTTCAGCACCTTGCCCATGGCGTTGCGCGGCAGCTCGTCCACCAGCACCACCCGCCGGGGCCGCTTGTGCACCGACAGCCGCTCGGCCACGAAGGCGGTCAGCTGATCGCCGGTCACCGCGCCGTCCGGCACCACGAAGGCCACCACCGCCTGCCCGAGGTCCGCGTCCGGCGCGCCGACCACGGCCGCGTCGGCCACTGCCGGGTGGTCCCGCAGCGCGGCCTCCACCTCGCCCGCGCCGATCTTGAAGCCGCCGCTCTTGATCAGGTCCACCGAGGCCCGGCCGACGATCCGGTGGAAGCCGTCCGGCCCGAGCACGGCCACGTCGCCGGTGCGGAACCAGCCGTCGGCGGTGCGGACCTCCGCGTCCGCGTCGGGGCGGTTGAGATAGCCGTCGAACAGGGTCGGGCCGCTGACCTGCAGCTCGCCGACACTCTCGCCGTCGGCCGGCACCGGCTCGCCGTCCTCGCCGACCAGCCGGGTGGCCACCCCGGCCACCGGCAGCCCGACGCTGCCCGGCCGGCGCTCGCCGTCGAAGCGGGTGGAGACGGTGATCAGGGTCTCGGTCATCCCGTACCGCTCGATCGGCGGGTGCCCGGTCAGCGCGGCCAGCCGCTCGAAGACCGGCACCGGCAGCGGCGCGCTGCCGGAGACCAGCAGCCGGGCCCCGGCCAGCGCCCGGGCCGCCGGCTCGTCGGCCGCGACCCGGGACCAGACCGTCGGCACGCCGAAGTAGAGGCTGCCCGCCGCCGCCGCATACCCCGCCGGGGTCGGGCGGCCGGTGTGCACCAGCTTCCCGCCGGTGCGCAGCGCGCCCAGCACGCCCAGCACCAGCCCGTGCACGTGGAACAGCGGCAGGCCGTGCACCAGGGTGTCCTCGGCGGTCCAGCCCCAGGCCGCGGCCAGCGCGTCCAGATCGGCCGCGACCGCGCGCCGGGAGAGCAGCGCGCCCTTCGGCGGGCCGGTGGTGCCGGAGGTGTAGAGCACGAAGGCGGGCCGCTCGGGCGCGGGCTCGGCGTCGGCGAAGTCGTGCTGCTCCGCGAGGTCCACCGGCAGCGCGGCCAGGCCCGGCGGCAGCTCGCCGTCGGCTCCCGCCAGCAGCTCGGCGCCCGAGTCGCGCAGGATGTGCGCGCGCTCCACCGGGCCGGCGTCCGGTGGCACCGGCACCACCGGCACCCCGGCGAGCAGGCCGCCGACCACCGCCGCCACCGTCTGCGCGGTCGGGGTGGCGACCACCGCGAACGCCCGGGCGCCGCCGACCCGCGCCGCCACGGCGCCCGCCGCGCCGAGCAGCCGCTCCCGGCTGAGCGCCAGGCCGTCGATCCGCAGCGCATCGGCCGCGTCGCCCTGACCGTCCTGAAGTGCCGTCAAGAGGTTCACGTCGGCACTCTAACGGGCCCGCAACGGCCGCAGGGCGCGCTCCCCGTTCCGGGGAGCGCGCCCTGCGGCGGCGGGCCGGCGCGGGCTCAGCCCTTGCGCGCCTTCACCTCACCGGTGAGCTGCGGCAGCACGTCGAACAGGTCGCCGACGACGCCGTAGTCGACCAGCTCGAAGATCGGCGCCTCCTCGTCCTTGTTGATCGCGACGATGGTCTTCGAGGTCTGCATGCCCGCGCGGTGCTGGATCGCGCCGGAGATGCCCGCGGCGATGTACAGCTGCGGCGAGACCTGCTTGCCGGTCTGGCCGACCTGGTTGCTGTGCGGGTACCAGCCGGCGTCCACGGCGGCGCGCGAGGCGCCGACGGCCGCGCCGAGCGCGTCGGCCAGCTCCTCGACCACGCCGAAGCCGTCGGCGGCACCGACGCCGCGGCCGCCGGAGACCACGATCGCGGCCTCGGTCAGCTCGGGGCGGCCGGAGGAGACCCGCGGGGTGCGGGAGGTGACCTTGGCGGCGTTGCCGGTGAACTCCACCGACACGGCCTCGGCCGCGCCGGCGGCCGGGGCGGCCTCGGGGGCGGCGGCGTTCGGCTTGACGGTGATGACCGGCGCGCCGTGGGTGACCTTGGACTTCACCTGGAAGGAGGCGGCGAAGACCGACTGGGTGGCGATCGGGGTGCCGTCGGCGCCGGCCTCCAGGTCGACGGCGTCGGTGATGATGCCCGAGCCCAGGCGCAGCGCGACGCGGGCCGCGATCTCCTTGCCCTCGCCGGAGGAGGTGACCAGGACGGCGGCCGGGTTGACGGCCTTGGCGATCTGGGTGAGCGCGTCGACCTTCGGCACGACCAGCAGGTCGGCGAACTCGGCGGCGTCGGCGGTGTAGACCTTGGCGGCGCCGTACTCGGCGGCCTTGGCGGCGATGCCGGCGGCGGCGTCACCGGCGCCGAGCACGACCGCGCTGGGCTCGCCGATCCGGCGGGCCAGGGTGAGCAGCTCCAGCGCGGGCTTGCGGACGGCGCCGTCGGCGTGGTCCACGAGGACCAGGATCTCAGCCATGATGTGTTCTCTCCTGAGGAACGTGGTGGGCCTGGCGGCGGGTCAGATGAACTTCTGCTCGGCGAGGTAGGCGGCGAGCTGCTTGCCGCCCTCGCCCTCGTTCTTGACGATCGTTCCCTTGGTGCGGGCGGGGCGCTCGGTGACGGTCTCCACCGCGGTCCAGGCGCCGGCCAGGCCGACGGTGTCCGCCTCGATGTCCAGGTCGTCCAGGTCCAGGCTCTCGACCGGCTTCTTCTTGGCGGCCATGATGCCCTTGAAGGACGGGTAGCGGGCCTCGCCGGACTGGTCGGTCACCGAGACGACGGCCGGCAGCGCGGCCTCGACCTGCTCGGTGGCGGCGTCGCCGTCGCGGCGGCCCTTGACGGTGCCGCCCTCGACCGAGACCTCGGAGAGCAGGGTCACCTGCGGCAGGCCCAGGCGCTCGGCCAGCAGCGCCGGCAGCACGCCCATGGTGCCGTCGGTCGAGGCCATGCCGCAGACCACCAGGTCGTAGCCCGTCTTCTCGAGCGCCTTGGCGAGGATCGCGGAGGTGGCGATGACGTCCGAGCCGTGGATGTCGTCGTCGTTGACGTGGACGGCCTTGTCGGCGCCCATCGACAGCGCCTTGCGCAGCGCGTCCTTCGCGTCGTCGCCGCCGACGGTGAGCACGGTCACCTCGGCGCCGTCGTTCGCCTCGGCGATCCGAAGCGCCTGCTCGACACCGTATTCGTCGAGCTCCGACAGGAGGCCGTCCACGGCGTCCCGGTCGGTGGTGGTGTCGTCCGCGAAGCGACGGTCACCGGTCGCGTCGGGCACGTACTTCACACAGACAACGATCCTCAAGCTCACGGCCTGTCTCCTGTACTGGTCTCGTCCGGCGGCTGCGGCAGTGCAAACGGAGGGGTCCGCCCATTGGCGGCACCCGCTACGGACAGCGGATCACAGCTGTCCCGACCGGCACTTCCGGCAGCATACTCGGCAGCTTCCCGCTCTGGTTACTCGTCAGTATCTAAATATCGGTCGCCCGCGCCCTGCCGCAATACCAGGGCGGTCAACCCCCTGGTCATTGTGACGAAGCTCTCGGCGTTCTCCGAGGTCAACCCACCGGTGAACGGCCGTTCACGGGCCTGCGGAAGAGGATTCCACAGCGGCGGCGAGCGCCGCCAGGACCTCGGCCCGCCGGGGCTGTCCGGCCGCCCGGCGCACCACCGCGCCGGAGGCGTCCAGCACCAGGGTGGTCGGGGTGCGGTCCACGGCCAGGCGGCGCACCAGTTCGAGCTGCTGCTCCGCGTCGAGGTCGACGTGCCGCACGCCCGGCACCAGCTCAGCGGCCTGTGCCAGCACCCGGCGGGTGGCCCGGCAAGGCTGGCAGAACGCGGTGGAGAACTGGACGAGCGTCGCCCGACTCCCCAACGGCCCGTCCACGCCGAGCTCGGCAGCCGACAGCCGCACCGCACCGCCCCTCTCCGCGCGCCGCCCTGGCGCGCATCCGCGAGGCCAACCGTACGCGGTGTGATGACAATCTCGCGGCGCACGGGCACCCCCGGGTGACAGGAGGCGTTGTCAGGAGAGACCATTCTGGTCAGAAACACCCGTGTCAGCCGCGGCGTGCCGCGGCCCAGCGCCAGGCGGACCGTGCGGCCGGGCGGGAGCCGTCGTACCGGGCTAGGGCCCGTCGGAAGAAGTAGGGCTGACCGTGGCAGAGTTCGTGTACCCGCCGGTGATCCGCGCGGCGCTGACCCTCTTCAAGGCGTTGGACGTGCGACTGGACATCCAGGGCGCCGAGCACGTGCCGGCCACCGGCGGTGCCGTCCTGGTCAGCAACCACATCAGCTACCTGGACTTCATCTTCGCCGGCATGGGCGGCTACAAGGACTCCCGCCGCAAGACCCGGTTCATGGCGAAGGACGACGTCTTCAGGCACCGGATCTCCGGGCCGCTGATGCGCGGCATGAAGCACATCCCGGTGGACCGCACCGACGGCCAGCCCGCCTACGACGAGGCGGTGCGGGCGCTGAAGGCCGGGGAGGTGGTCGGCGTCTTCCCCGAGGCCACCATCAGCCGGTCCTTCATGCTGAAGAAGTTCAAGACCGGCGCGGCCCGGATGGCCGCCGACGCCGGCGCGCCGCTGCTGCCGGTGGTGCTCTGGGGCACCCAGCAGCTCTGGACCAAGGGGCACCCGAAGACGCTGACCAAGCGGCACGTTCCGGTCACCATCGTGGTCGGCGAGCCGATCCACCTGGCGCCGACCGACAAGCCGGTGATGGTCACTCGGCGGCTGCGGGCGGCGATGACCGAGATGCTGGACCGTGCCCAGCGCGAGTACCCGGCGCGCCCCAAGGGGCCGGAGGACAGCTGGTGGCTCCCGGCGCACCTCGGCGGCAGCGCACCGACGCCGGAGCGGGCCGAGGAGCTGGACGAGCAGGAGGCGGCCGCCAAGGCCGCCCGCCGGGCCGCCGCGCTGACGGGCTGAAAGCTTTCGGCAGGGCCGGGCATCCGATGGGGTGCCATCCGCACGCGGTCGCGTGCGGATGGCACCCCATCGGTCGTTCAGGCGGTCGCGAGGGCCTGCGCCAGGCGGCGGCTGGTCTCGGCCCAGGCCTCGGCGGACTGCTTGGGCAGCAGGTCGTCCCAGAGCGGCAGGCAGGTGCCGCGCATCTGCAGCATCCCCTCGGGACGGGCGATCAGCCACCAGTGCAGGTGGGCGCCGCCATCGCCCCAGCGGTTGACGTGCACCCGGGCGATCCCGCCGAGCGAGAGGATCGCGCGCTCGACCCGCTGGAGCAGCACGCCCATCTCGGCCACCAGCTCGGCCGGAAGATCGGTCAGGTCGTAGTGGCCGCGCGGCAGCAGCGACACCATCACCGGCAGCGCGGCCGGCTCCTGCATCGTCCGGACCATCCAGTTCTCGTTCGCCCAGATCACCGCCGGGTCCTCCGCGCCGCGCTCGCAGGCGAAGCAGCCCTCCGGGCCGTGCTCGCCGTTGCGGGGCGGCTCGGGCAGCACGGGAGGCTCCAGCACCTTGATCTGGATGTCGCCCTCGTAGGGGAAGACGTCCCAGAACGGGATGCCGTCGGCGGGCAGCGGGATCCGCTCTCCGATCGGGAGGCTGCGGACGAAGGCGCCGGCTTCGGTGGAGCCGGGCTCGGTGGTCTGATTGTCGATCATGGCCCGAATACTGGCAGAAACGCGAAGAAGCCCCCACCGAATAAACGGCGGGGGCTTCTTCTGAATGATTGTTCGGCGGCGTCCTACTCTCCCACAGGGTCCCCCCTGCAGTACCATCGGCGCTATGAGGCT